>DATHGU010000233.1:0-11727 GCA_035317495.1 Solirubrobacteraceae bacterium | reverse complement strand
GATCGCTGCGCCTGCCCAACGAGCCGACCGCCGACTGGCCGTCGTTCTACGCCGAGCGGCGCCTGCGTCCGCTGGCGCGGCTGGCGCGCGAGCGCGACGCGCTCGGGGCGAGCGGGCTGGCTGCGCTTGAGCGTGTGTGCGAGCGGATCGCCGAGTTGACAGGCCCCGCCGAGCCGCCCGCGCGGCTGCACGGCGACCTGTGGCACGGCAATGTGCTGGCCGACACGCACGGGCGCCCGTGGCTGGTAGACCCGTTCGCGTACGGCGGGCATCGCGAGATGGATCTGACGATGCTCGCGCTGTTCGGCCCGCCGCCCGAGCGCCTGCTCGCCAGCTATCTCGAGCTCGCGCCGCTGGCGGACGGCTGGCAGGAGCGCGCCGGGCTCTACCAGTTGTTTCCGCTGCTCGTGCACGCCCTGCTGTTCGGCGGCTCCTACCGCGAAGCGGCCACGCGCATGGCGTTGCGCTACGCAGGCTGACACACGCCGCGCCGCGCGACCAGCGAGCGCCGCCGCGCGCGCGTGTCGCGCAGCCCGACAAGCGCGGCCTGTCCGCGATTCGCGACGGCCGGCGTCCCCGGCGTGGGGCCGTGGTCGGATGGGGAGGATGTGCATCCCCAGACGCTCGCGGCGCGGCGCCGGCTCTACCTGCTCGCGCGGGTGGTCGTCGCACGCCACTACCGCCGCCGGCTGACCTTGGCGGTCGTTGCACGCGCGCTGTCGAGCTCGCCGCGCCAGCTGCAGCGCGCCTACGCTCAGTTCGGCGAGCTGAGCTTCCAGGAGGATCTGCTGGCGCGGCGCATGTCAGCGGCCGCGCAGCTGCTGTCCGAGCAGCCGGCGATCGCCGTGCGTGACGTCGCGCGGCTCGTCGGCTACCGTCAGGCGCCGCATTTCGCGCGAGTGTTCCGGCGACGCTACGGCTTGGCGCCGGCGCGCTTTCGCGAGCGGGCGCGTGCGCACAGGGCTCAGACGGCCGAGCGCCCGGCGGCGGCCCGCTCGGCGGCTGACTCGGCGGCGACCGACTCAGCGGTCGCGCGCCCGGCGGCGGCTGGCCCGGCGGCGCCGCGTGCGAGCTCCTGCGCGTGCGTGTCGGAGGCGTCGGCCTCGAGCGCCTCGGCGCCGGGCAGCAGCAGTCGCAGGAGCGTCCCGCCGCCGGCGGCCGCCTCGGCGGCCACGCGGCCGCCGTGCTGGTCGACGACCTGACGCACGATCGCCAGGCCGAGGCCCGAGCCAGGCCGCCCGCGCGCCTCGGCGCCGCGGTAGAAACGATCGAAGACGTGCGGCAGGTCCTCCGCGGAGATCCCCGGGCCATGGTCGCGCACGGTCAGCTGCTCGCCTCTCAGCGTGATCTCGACCGGCTCGCCCGGTGGGCTGTACTTGACGGCGTTGTCGATCAGGTTGGTGATCGCGCGCTCCAGCCTCGCGGGGACGCCGGCGATGATCGTCGGCTGCAGCTCGATCTCGAAGGTGCTCGCCGGCGCGTGCCGGCGCGCCCGCTCGACCACCTCCGCGACCAATTGGTCGAGGCGCATCTCCTCGGCGTCGGCGGGCGGCTCCTCGCCGCGCGCCAGGTCGATCAGGTCGTTCATCAGCAGCGTGAGCTCCTCGATCTGCTCGACCACGTCGCTCAGCAGCCGCCGGCGCTCGTGCAGGTCCATGTGCTCGGCCTGTTGCAGGATCTCGATGTTCGTGCGCAGGCTTGTCACGGGCGTGCGCAGCTCGTGCGAGGCGTCGGCGACGAGCTGGCGCTGGGCGTGCACCGAGTCGTCGAGCGCGCTCATCGAGCCCTCGAGCGCGCTCATCGAGCCCTCGAGCGCGTCGAGCATCGCGTTGAAGCTGCGCGCCAGCCGTCCGATCTCGTCCTGGCCGACCGACGTGATGCGCCCACTGAGATCCTGCGTGAGCGCGACGTGCTCGGCTGCCTGGGTGAGGCGCTTGAGCGGCAGCACGGCGGCGCCGGCGACGAGGCGCCCGAGCACCGCGGCGATCGCAATGCCGGCGAGATCGAGCAGCGCGAGGATCAGGCGCAGGCGGGCGAGCAGGCTGTCGACTTCGGTCAGCGGCTGGGCGAGCTCGATCGCGCGCCCGGAGCCGAACGGCTCGGCGAGCACGCGCAGGTGGACGCCGTTGACGTGCGCGTCGCGGAAGAACGAGGCGCCGCCGTCCTTGGCGAGCCGGCGCGTGGCGGAGTCGACCGGCAGCGAGACGTTGCGAGCGGAGCGCACGACGATCGTCCCGCTCGCGTTGACGACTTGTTGGTAGCCGCGCACCTGGTCCGGTCCGGGAGGGAGCTTGCCGAACAGGTTTTTCGCCGTCGGGCCGTAGCGTGGCAGGCTCGTGCCTTCGCTTCCCGCTCCGGCCGAGCTCGTCCCGTCTTCACCCGCGTCCCTGTCCGAGCCGGACAGCCCGTTGAGGTCGAGGCCGAGGCGTTCGCTGTCGCGCTTGGCGACCGCACCGGTCGGGCCGCCGGGTTTCAGGAAGCGCTGCAAGCGGCCGGCCGTGTGCGCTCTCGTGCGCAACTGCTCGTCGACCTGGCTGTGCAGCTGGTTGGATGTGAGCAGGTAAGTGAGCAGCGACGCGAGCACCACGGCGATCGCCACGGCGGCCGCCGAGGCGAGCGCTATGCGCCGGCGGAAGCTCACGAGGCGCTCCGCATCACGCGGCGTCCCGCATCATGCGGCGCCCCGCAGCACGTAGCCGACGCCGCGCACCGTGTGCAGCAGACGGGTCTCATCGTCGACCTCGGTCTTGCGACGCAGATAGCCCATGTACACGCCGAGCGAGTTCGACGTCGCGCCGAAGTCATAGCCCCACACGTGCTCGAAGATCGCCGAGCGGGTGAGCACCTGGCGCGGATGGCGCATGAACATCTCAAGCAGCAGGAACTCGGTGCGCGTGAGCTGCAGGATCCGCTCTCCGCGCGACGCCTCGTGCGCAAGGCGATCGAGCCGCAGGTCCTCGAATGTCAGTGCGCGCTCCTGCTCGTCCTCCTCGTTGGCGCGGCGCAGCAGCGCACGCACGCGCGCCAACAGCTCGCGCAGGGCGAACGGCTTGACCAGATAGTCGTCGGCGCCGGCGTCCAGGCCGGCGACGCGGTCATCGACCTGTACGCGCGCGGTGAGCATCAGCACGGGCGTGCGATCGCCACCGTCGCGCAGCCGACGGCAGACCTCCAGGCCGTCGATGTGCGGCATGGAGATGTCGAGGATCACGACCTCGTATGGCGCCCCGGCGAGTCGCTCGAGCGCCTCGCGCCCGTCGACGGCCTGCGCGACCTCGTAGTGCTCGAGCGTGAGCGCGCGCGACAGCGCATTCTGCACGGCGGGCTCGTCGTCGACGACCAGTATGCGCGCTTGCTCGGCCATGTCTGTCGGGACCCATGCCCGCCGCCTCGCTCGACCCTGCGCGGCGTGGACGGCGGCTGGAGGTCACCTTGAGGCTACCGTGACGTATGCAGCGCAGGTGTCGTCAACGGAAAAGCAGGAGGGCATGCGAGGCATCGCCAGGGGAGCAGACCATCGCTGAGCACCCGAGCACGATCGAGGCGTCGGCCGAGGCGATCGAGATGCAATCGCGCACGCTGCGCAACAGCATCGTCAGCCTGGCGATCTTCTTCGCGCTGGTCGCCGCGCTGCTGCTGGGTGTGCCCGACCTGCGCTCGGCGACCGAGAAGCTGGCCGACGCGAACCCCGGTTGGGTGGCGGCGGGGGTCGTGCTCGAGCTGCTGTCGTGCGCCGGCTACGTGGTGCTGTTCGGGCTGGTCTTCGGCATGCTCGACCGGCGCCTGAGATCGCGCCTGTCGCTGTCGGAGCTGGCCGTCAACTCGCTCGTGTCGGTCAGCGGCCTGGCCGGCATCGCGTTGGGCGCGTGGGTGCTGCGCAGCAAGGGCGTCTCGGTCGATCGGATCGCGCGGCGCTCGGTGCTCATCTTCATGCTCACGAGCGCCGTCAACGTGGGCGCGGTCGTGCTGATCGGCGTGCCGATGTGGCTGGGCCTGCTGCCGGGCTCGAGCAGGGCGCTGCTGACGTTGCTCCCGGCGGCGGCGGCGCTCGCGATGATCGTGGGCACGCTGGCGGTGGCCGCGTGGGCGGGCCGAGCGGCGAGGCGTCGCTGGCCGGGCGGCCGTCGCGTGGCCGTCGCGCTGCGCGCGCTCAGCGACGGCGTCGCCGACGCGCTGGCGCTGATTCGCTCACACGACTGGCGGCTGCTCGGCGCGGTCGCATACTGGCTCTTCGACAACCTCGTGCTGTACGCGTGCCTGGCCGCTTTCGGCCATCCGCCGTCGGTGTGGGTGGTGGCGATGGCCTATCTCGTCGGCATGCTCGCCAACACGATCCCCGTGCCCGGAGGTCTGGTCGCGGTCGAAGGCGGCCTCGTCGGCATGCTGCTGCTGTTCGGCGTGCGTCCCGCCTCGCACGTGCTCGTGGCGGTGCTCGTCTACCGCGCGATCTCGCTGTGGATCCCGGCCGTCATCGGCTCGCTGGCGTTCATCAGCCTCCGACGCGAGATCGGCAAACCGCTCGCGCCGCGCGTCTCGGGATAGCGCGCCCGGAATGTGGCCGGCAGTTCGGCTCCGCTCGGCGGCTCGGCTCGGCTCCGCTCGGCGGGGCGGCCGCAGGCTCGGCCGGCGTCGGGTCAGGAGACGCTGGCGGCGAACGCGAGCGCCGCGCTGGCTCGCTGGCAGGCACGGCGCGGCAGGCGATCCATGACGCGCTGGAGTTGCGCGCTGAGCGCTCCGGACAGGCCGGGGCAGTAGATGGGGGGCGGCAGGTCGCCGCTGGCCGAGCCGGGCGCGTTGAGTGGCAGCAGGGCGAGCGCCGCGGCGTATGCGTGCGCGAACTTGTCTGAGAAGATGTCGATCGCGACGCGCCCGCTGTACAGCTCGATCGAGCGCCCTTCGTCGTACACGGTGGCGGGCACGCCGCGCACGACGATGTTGCGCTGCGGGCCGAGCGTGGCGTTGGAGTGCAGGCGGTAGATGACGCTCGTGACCTGCAGCGGGAGTATGCAGCTGCCGCCGCCGAAGATGCCTTTGCCCTTCACGCAGTCGCCGTAGTAGACGCTCGCGCCGACCGAGCTGATGTAGCCCTTCTGGCCGTCCGCGGCGGCCAGCGGGCGGCCCTCGAAGCGCGGCCCGACCCAGTAGGCGCGGAAGTAGGGGAACGTCTGCGCTTCGGCCAGGTCACTCGCGGCGATCGCCCGCGGATGGCCGGTCCCGCAGCCGCCGGCGAGAGCCGCGAGGCAGGCGGCGAGCACCGCCACGCCGGCGCGCGCGGCGCGGCGCAGGAGGCCGCGGGAGTTCGTGATGCTCATCGCCGTCATTATCTTGGCGTGCGGATCAGCTTCACAGCTACTTCCGGGCCCCTCGCCGGTTCAGATCAGTACACACCCGCCGTCACTTCGGCGGGTAGGCCGGGGTCCGGTGGGGTAGCACACCGGACCCCGGTAGATCTTCCCACCAATCGCTCGCGCGTGGCTCAGGCCGGCGGCGTGGCGTTCGCCGCGACGCTGCTCGCGGCCTGGCTGATCGCCAACCCGCACACGCCCGACCTGGCCGCGGCGGCGTACCGCCTGAACCTGTTCGACCACGCCGGGCTGGCCGTCTACGACGAGCATTGGTACGCGGGCCATCACCTGCCGGGCTACAGCCTGCTGTTCCCTCCGTTGGCGTGGCTGCTCGGGCTGCGCGTCGTGGCGGTGCTGTCGGTGCTCGTGTCGGTCGCGTGCTTCGAACGCCTGACGGTCGGCGCGTACGGACGCCCCGCGCGTTGGGCCACCGGAGCGTTTGCGCTGGCCGCCGTCGGCGACGTGTGGATCGGCCGGCTGGCGTTCGCGCTGGGCGTGTCATTCGCGCTCGGCGCTCTGCTTGCGCTCGCGCGCGGGCGGTCGGTTGCGGCGGGCGTGCTGGCGGCGCTGTGCGCGGCGGCCAGCCCGGTGGCCGGCGTGCTGCTCGCGCTGGCCGCGCTGACCCACGCGCTCGCGCGCCGCTCTCCGCGCACGCTGCTCGTGCTCGCCGCGCCGGCGGCGGCGGTCGTCGTGCCCGTCAACCTGCTGTTCCCCGAGGGCGGCTCCCAGCCCTATCCGATCGTGTCGTTCGCGGCGACCGTCGCCGTGGTCGCGACGTTCATGGCGGCGCTGCCGCGCGAGCAGCGGCTGCTGCGCGCGGGCGGCGCGATCTACCTGCTGGCGTGCCTCGTGGTGCTGCTCGTGCCCACGCCGATGGGCAGCAACGTCGAGCGCTACGCCGTGCTGCTCGCTGGGCCGCTGCTGGCCTGCGCCGTGCTGTCCGCGCGAGCTCGACACGATGCCGCCGGCGTGGCTGGCGAGGCGCGCTCGGAGGACGGACGGCCGGCGCTCGAGTCGCGAGGCGGCGCGCGCCCCATGCCGGTCGTCGTGCTGGCGCTGTGCGCGTGGGTGGCGTGGGCGGGATGGGGGCCGCTGCGCGAGACGCTCGCGGTGGCCGGCAACGGATCGACGCGAGCGGCGTACTACGCGCCGGTCGAGCGCTTCCTGCGGGCGCACGCGCGCGCGCCGGTGCGCCTGGAGGTGCCGCTCACGCGCTCGCATTGGGAGACCGCCGAGCTCGCGCCGCGGATCTCGCTCGCGCGCGGCTGGGAGAAGCAGCTGGACACGCGCTTCGACGGCGTGCTGCTGGCGCGCGACCTGACGGCGGATGCGTACGCGCGCTGGCTGCGCGAGCAGGCGGTCGCATACGTGGCGCTGCCCGACACCAAGCTCGATCGGTCGAGCGCGCGCGAGGGAGAGCTGATCCGCGCTGGGCTGCCCTACCTGCGCGAGGTGTTCGCGAGCCGCCACTGGCGCGTCTACGCCGTCCGCTCGCCGACGCCGCTGCTCTCCGGGCCGGGACGCCTGACCTCGCTGGGCCATGAGTCCTTCGCCCTCTCGGCGAGCTCGCCGGGGAGCTTTCTCGTGCGCGTGCGCTTCACGCGCTACTGGACGATCGCGCACGGGTCCGGCTGCGTGGGAAGGGCGCCTGGAGGCTGGACGAAGGTGGTCGCGCGCGCGCCCGGCAGGTTGGTCGTGCGCGCAAGCTTCTCGCTCAGCCGGGCGCTCGGGCTCGCGGGCTCGTGCCACGCGGCTAGGCAGGCGTAGCGATGCCCGCGCTTACCCGCTTATCGGGGTGCGAACGCATATAGACCGGTGAAACCGGTCAAGTAGATGTTCTTGCCGTCGCTGATCGCCGGGTCGAAGGAGCCCGTTCCGAGCTCGAAGGTCTTCTTGCCGGTCGAGATGCCGAGGCCGTAGATGTGGTGGTTGCCGAGATCGGCGAAGTACACGGTGCGCCCGATGATCGTCGCCGAGCCCGAGATCTTGCCGCCCGCGTCGAACTTCCACGCGATGTGCCCCGAGCGCGCGTTGAGCGCGTAGAACGTCCCGTCGTAGGAGCCGAGATAGATCGTCGGCCCGATGCCCGGGGCGTTCGTGACGGCCGGCGAGGCGTACACGTAGGCGCCCGTCTGCACGGCCCAGTCGAGCCGCCCGTTCGACGCGTCATACGCATACACGCGCCCGTCGGTGTTGCCGAGGAAGATGCGCCCGTACATCGCGGCGCAGGTGGAGTAGAACGTTCCGCTGCCGAGCAGCGCTCCGCCGGAGCCGCTGATCCACAGCCGCCGTCCGGTGCGCTCGCTGACGGCCTGGACGTGGCCGGAGTAGTCGCCGAAGTACAGCACGCCGTTGCTGAGCGTCGGACTGGCCTTCACGGCTCCGCCCGCGTGGTAGGTCCAGATGACGCTGCCGTTGCGCGCGTTCAACGCGTACACGGTGCCGTTCTGCGAGCCGAAGAACAGCTTGCCGTGATCGATCAGCGGGGAGGACTCGCTGGCGGCCGGCAGCTCGCGCGACCAGCGCACCGAGCCGTTCGAGTAGTTCAGGGCAAACACACGCCCGCCTTCACCGCCGCCGCGGCGGGAGAGCACGGTGGCGAACACGACCTTGCCGGCGAGGGCCGGGGTGGAGGCCGACAGCTGGCCGAGGCTGCGTCTCCAGAACACGTGCCCGGTGTGCTTGTTGATCGCTTTCAGCACCCCGTTGTCGCCCAACTGGAAGATGTGGTCGCCGCCGATCACCGGGGGGAACTCGAGCAGAGTGTTCGCGTTGATGACCCACAGGCGCTTGAACGGCGCGTGCAGGCCGGCCGGCACGGGGAAGAAGCGCGTGTGGTTCTTCGTGTAGCCGTACAGCGGCCAGGAGAAGGTGTCGACGGGCTTCGCCGGCGCTTTCGGGGTGGGTTCGGGCACGAAGCGCGCGTGCGGGTGGTAGATGCTGCCGGTGCGGTTGCGCTCGTAGACGTAGGCGCCGATCGCAACGCCGGCCAGCACCACGACGAGTGCCGCCACGCCGAGGCGGGCGCGTTTCGAGCGAGGGATCAGGCGGCTAATGCGGTTGCGCACGCGTTAGGGCCGCCTCAGGCGGCGAGCTTGCCGGAGGAGGCGGTGGTGGACGAGGGCGCCGTCGAGGAGGCCGCCGGGGCGGCGGACGACGATGCGGGCGACTGCTCGAGCGCGCCCGCGGCGGGTGATCCGTCGAGCGCATGGCGCCGGCTCTGACGCCGCTTGCCGAGCGCAGCGCTCGACCGACCGACCGGACGGGCGCGTGAGCGGCGCGTCGTGCTCGCGAGCACGCGTGCGAGCGTCAACGCGAGCAGCCACAGCCACGCGATCGTGAGCGGGGGTAGGGTCAGTCCGGAGATCAGCGCAAGCACGTCGTGATGGCCGTTCAGCGACCAGTTCCACAGCAGATAGTCGCCGATCGTGAGTCCGGAGACGATGGCCAGCGGCCTATGGAACACGCGCGAACCCTAACCGCATCGGGAGACGGACCGCAGGTCGGCGCGGCGATCGCGCGGTGGATCTCGCGGTCGTTCGCGCGATGGCCGCCCGGGCGCCTCGGCCGCGACCTATGATCGGGCGCGATGGGCGATCCGCTCGAGACGTCTGACCCCAGTCGCGCGCGCGGTGAATCGGCGATCTTCGCGGCGGGCATGCTGGGCGGGCAGGCGGCGCTCGTCACCGGCGGAGGCACCGGGCTCGGGAAGGCCACCGCGCTCGAGCTCGCGCGCTGCGGCGCGCGCGTGACGATCGCCGGCAGGCGCGCCGAGGTGCTGGAGGAGGCGGCCGCCGAGATCGCCGAGCTGACGGGCGGCGAGATCCAGACGCTGGCCGGCGACGTGCGCGAGCCGGCCGACGCGCGGCGGCTCGTTCGCGAGGCGCTCGAGCGCGCGGGGCGGCTCGATCTGCTCGTCAACAACGCCGGCGGCCAGTTCTTCAGCCCCGCCGAGCTGATCGCGGCCAAGGGCTGGCGCGCCGTGTGGCGGCTAAACGTCGACGGCATGCTCAACATGGCCGAAGCCGCGCATGAGCTGGCGCTGGGCGCCGGAGGCGGAACGATCGTGAATGTCACGCTGTCGCCGCACCACGGAATGCCAGGCATGGCCCACTCGGGCGCAGCGCGCGCGACCGTCGAGGCGCTCACGCGGGAGCTCGCCGCGCGCTGGGAGGCGGACGGCGTATCGGTCGTCGCGGTCGCTGCGGGCACGTTCGACACCGAGGTGATGGTGAAGTACCCGGCTACCGTGCGCGCCGGCATGTCGCGCTCGGTGCCGCTGCAGCGCATGGGCACGGTCGCCGAGCACGCCTGGCTCGTCGCGTTGCTCGCCTCGCCGCTCGGAAGGGCCTTCAGCGGCTCGACCGTCACGCTCGACGGCGCGCGCGACAACTGGTTTGGGCCGTGGCCGCCCGTGGGCCTGCTCGACGAGTCGGGCGAGGTGCCGGTTGAGGAGCGGAAAGGGCCGCGGCCGGTAGGATGAAGACGAGGCGTGCGGGCGAAGTGTTTTGGTTGCACAAAAGCCTTCCAAGCTTTTAGAACGGGTTCGATTCCCGTCGCCCGCTTGTTTGCCACGGGGAGTGGCGCAGTCTGGTAGCGCACCCGGCTGGGGGCCGGGCGGTCGCAGGTTCAAATCCTGTCTCCCCGACTGAAGAAAGGCCTGGAAATCACCGCTTTTCTGTAAGCGTTCAGTTGGTTGGGGGACATAACCCCGGGCCGTCGAACTCCTATGCGTGGAGCGCTCTGAGGCGGAGGCGATCTACGACCAGGGCCGCGAGGTCGTCGTGGCGGTGCTCCTGCGGATGGACGAGCAGATCCGGCGGCTCGAGGAGCGTGTCGCGCGCCAGGATGAGCGGATCGCGCAACTCGAGCGCAGGTTGAACCGCAGCTCGCGCAATAGCTCGCAGCCCCCAAGTGCCGACCCGCCTTCCTCGCCGCCGCGACGGGGCAAGGACCCTTCGGGGCGCAAGCAGGGCGCTCAGCCGGGTCACGAGGGCCATGGCCGGGAGCTGTTGCCGGCCTGCGCGGTGGACGAGGTGATCGAGCACTACCCGCAGCGCTGCGACTGCGGGCATGTGTTCACCGAGCGCGAGCACGCGCCTGTTGGCGGGTCCGCGCGCTGGCAAATCGAGGAGCTGCCGCCGATCACGGTCAAGGTGATCGAGCATCGCTGTGAGCGCCTGCGTTGCCCGGACTGCGGCCGGCGGGCGCGAGCAGAGCTGCCCGTGGAGGTGGCTGGCAGCGCGTTCGGCCCGCGACTGGGAGCGGCGGTGGCGACGCTCTCGGTGCGCAACCGCGTCTCTCGCGCTGATGCCGTTGAGCTCTGCGAAGAGCTGTTCGGCGCACGGATCAGCGCGGGCACCGTCGATGCGATCGTTGGCAGGACTGCCGCGGCGCTGGCGGAGCCGCACGCCGATCTGCTGGAGCGCTTGCGCTCAAGCAACGCCGTGAACATGGATGAGACCGGCTGGCGCACAGCCGGTGAGCGGCGCGCGCTGTGGGGCATCTTCGATCAGCGCCACGCCTACCTGCAGGTCGAGCGCGACCGCCACGCCGATCACGCCAAGGAGCTGTTGGCCGACACGCAGGCGATCGTCATCTCCGATCGCTGGTGGGCCTATGCACACCTGCCCTTGGCACGTCGCCAGCTCTGCTGGGCGCATCTGCGGCGCGACTTCTCCGCCCACGCCGAAGGGCTTGACGGCGAGAGGGAGTTCGGCGAGGCAGGCCTTGCCCTCTGCGAGCGTGTGTTCTGGGCGTGGGAGGTTTTCGCTCACACACGCGAGCGGCGCGAGCTCAAGCGCACGGTCCGCTCTCTGCAACGGCAATACAAGCCGATCATCCGTGGCTACGCTGCAAAGCGCGCGCGCAACAGACTCTGCCGGCGCATGGCGAACAACCTCTTGAAGGCCTGGCCGGCGTTGTGGGCATTCGCCAGCCACGAGGGGGTGCAGCCGACCAACAACCACGCCGAGCGCGCGCTCAGAAGCGCCGTCATCTACCGCAAGCTCTCGCTCGGCAGCCAGTCCGAAGACGGCGAGCAGCGCACCGCGCGGTTGCTCTCGGCGCATACCACCTGCCGGCTGCAGCGCCGCTCGCTGTTCGCCTACCTCACCGACGCCATCGCCGCCCACGCCCGCGGCGATCCGGTGCCGCTGCTCACATGAGGGCGACCAACTGAACGCTTACGCTTTTCTGTCCGTAGCGAGCAGGCCGCGGAGGCGCACGGGGAACAAACGGGGAACAAGAATCCCTCACTGAGCCGTCCCGGGTTTGACGGAGACTTTGATCTGCCCCTAGTTTCAAGGTGTCGCGAGAACTTGGGGTTAGCTCCCCTCGCCGGCGCGCCGACCCGCGGCGGGTGAAAATGGGTGATGATCCG
>DATHGU010000232.1:0-8340 GCA_035317495.1 Solirubrobacteraceae bacterium | reverse complement strand
AAACGAGGCGCAGCTGCGACCGCCGCAGCAGCTGCGCTTCGTCTTCCGCCAGGAGCGCCGCTCGCGGGCGGCCTGGGCGTTTCCCTCCGCCCAGGAGCAGGCGGCGCTGCACGCCTGACGGCGCCGCCCGCGCGGCGCTGCACGCCTGACGGCGCCGCCCGCGCGGCGCCCCCCTGTGCGGCGCTTACGGCGGATTTCGCTCGGCGCGAGCGGCGATCCATCTGGCGCCGGGCGTGTCGGTTATGCCGTGCACGACGATCGAGCAGAACACGACGAGCGCCGTCAGATCGAAGATCCGCACGCCGTTTGCGATGTTGCGATCGAGCACGATCAGCGAGAAGGTCATCGACGCCACGCCCTTCGGGCCGAACCAGCCCATGAACAGGCGCGTGGCCGCGTCGGTGCGCGTGCCCGCCAGCGCGAGCCACACGGCCAGCGGACGGGCCAGCAGGAACGTCGCGGCGACCAGCGCGATCGCGGCCCAGCCCTCGCGTGTGAATGCGTGCAGTGTCAGCAGCGAGCCGAACACGAGGAAGATGCCCAGCTTGACGATCTCCACGAGCTCCTCCGAGTTGCGCTCGAAGTGCGCGCGCACGTCGGGCCGGCGCACGCTGAGCACGATCGCCGCGACGAACACCGCGATGAAGCCGTTGCCTTTCGGCGACAGCACCGTCACTCCGTAGGTGGCGAACGCCACGCCAAGCGCGAACAGCGACTTCTGGTGAGCGGGGATCGAGCGGGTCAGCCCGCCACTGCCCGAGCGCGGCATCAGCAGCGACGCCACCCAACCGCAGGCGAGCCCGAACAGAAAGCCCAGCCCGACGTCCTGCAGGACGAACCGCCACCACACGAAGTGCCCCGAGTCGGCGCTCAGCGCGGCGAGAAACGTCAGCACGGCGGGCAGCGCCAACCCGTCGTTGAGACCCGACTCGAGGTTCAACGAATGGCGGATCAGCCGAGGTACGCGAGAGTTCGTGACGATGCTCGAGGTGAGCACGGGATCGGTCGGCGCGAGCAGCGCCCCCAGCAGGAACGACTCCGTCCACGACAGGCCGATCAGCACGCGCGTCGCCGCGGCGACGATGATCGTGGTGAGCGGCATCGCCAGCACCAGCTTTCGAAGCGGCAGGTGCCACGCGCGCTGCAGCATCTCGCTCTCGACCTCCAGGCCGTCCCGGAACAGGATCACGATCAGCGCTGCGAACGCAAGATCCGTGACGAAGCCCGAGCGCGCGCGGAAGTCGATCACTTCCAAGCCGCCATTGCCCAGCACGAAGCCCGCGAGCACGAACATCGCGGCGAGCGACAGCACCGAGCGTCGTGCCAGGCCGGACACGAGCGCGCCGAGCATCAGCAGCAGACCCAGCACGGTCACGGTCTCTTGGAAGCTGGGCATGTGCGCCTAACGATCTCATGCCCGCCCCGGTCGCCTCTTCGACGCGACGTTCGACCGCGATCCGCAGTCGCAAAGGGGGGTATATTGGGCGACAGACCCAGCAAAGCTTCGGCAGAGACGAGGTTCGGTGATGGCAGCGAAGGACAGGATCAACAAGGCCGGCGAAGCTGCGCGAGCGGCGCAGCGCAACCGCTACCTGCAGCGCCTGCTCGAGGACGATGAGCTGCGCGGCAGCCTGCTCACGGCGTACGGCGCCGCGCGCAGCGCGTATGGGCGCATGAGCAACGGCAAGCCGGCGACGCAGGCGTTGTTCGAGGATCGCAAGCTCCAGCGCGAGCTGAAGGAGGCCGCCAACGCCCTGCGCGACGCCTCGAGCTCGCTGCGCGAGCCCCGCAAGCGCCGCCGCAGCGGTGGGATGGGGCGCTCGCTCGTGCTGCTCGCGGTCGCGGGCATCTTGGCGATCGCGTTGAGCGAGGGCCTGCGCTCGAAGGTGCTCGACCTCCTGTTCGGGGCCGAGGAGGAGTTCGACTACAGCTCGACCACCGCCCCTGCGGAGCCCGCGCCGGCAGGTGCGCCGGCCGCTTAGTCCAAGCATCCGCGAGGAGATGAAAGCAGCCGTGGACGCCGTCGCCGTGGAGAGCGACGCCGCGGGGAAGGGCCGGACGACGCGGGGCTCGAGCTCCGCGGCGTCCGCTGCGGCCGATCTGCGATCGCCCGGCGCCCGCTCGCTGTCCAGCGAGAAGGCCCAGCGGATCGTCGAGGCGATGCGGCGCAGCGTCGCGCGACGCGGCACCGCCGGCTCGACGTTCGACCACGTCTCACGCGAGGCCGGCGTCTCCAGGGGCCTGTTGCACTACTACTTCGGCACCAAGGAGCAGCTGCTGGTGGAGGCGGTCCGCCGCGACTGCGATCTGCGCATGGAGCTGCTCGAGCAGCAGCTCGCCCAGGCGCAGACGGCCGACGACTACATCGACCTGATGGCGCAGAACCTGCAGAAGACGGTGCACGAGGACCCCGACTTCGTGACGCTCGTCTTCGAGCTGTTCACTCTTTCGCGCCGCAACGAGGACATCGCCGCGGAGTACGGCGGCCTCATGCGCCGCATGCGCGAACAGGTCGCCGGGATGCTCGCCGCGGCCGAGCGCGAGGGGATCCTGCACCTGCACGCCGAGCCCGAGGCGGTCGCCGAGATCCTCTTCTCGCTCGGCGACGGGTTCGCGCTGCGCATGCTCGCCGAGCCCGACCGCGACTTCGGCGCAACGGTGCAAGCTGGAATCGCGGCCGCGCGAGCATTGCTGACCGATTAGCGACCGACTCGCGCCTGCCGACCGACTAGCTTCAAGGCATGCCGATCTACGAGTACCGACGCCCTGACGGGACGACGTTCGAGATGCAGCAGTCATTCAGCGAAGACGCGCTGACCGTCGATCCGGACACGGGCGTACCGGTTGAACGCGTGCTGCATCCGCCGGCGGTCCACTTCAAGGGCAAGGGCTTCTACAACACCGATTACGGTACGCGCAATCGCCAGCGCGAGACCGCCGCCGCGGCCGCCGAGAGCTCCTCCTCCAAGGACGGCTCCTCCAAGGACTCCTCATCCAAGGACGGCTCCTCCAAGGACTCATCCTCGGCCGGCGGCGACTCCTCGAGCAGCTCCGGCTCGGCCGACGGCAAGGGCTCGGGCGAGAAGTCCGCGAAGGACTCCGGAAAGGGCAAAGAGGCCAAACCGGCAGCCGGCGAGAAGGCTTGAGCCCGATCGGCGGGGCGGAGTCAGCCGTCGGCGGGGCGGAGTCAGCCGTTCATGAAGCGCGCTACGGCCGCGCGGCGCTCGGCTTCTGAGACGCGCAGGCCGGCTCCGCCGCCGGGTAGCGTGACGCCGCCTTCGGGCTTCAGGACCGTCGTGGGCGGCGTGCCGGATACCGCCAAAGCGCCGAACAACCCGAGCAGCGTGGGGCCGCTCATGTCGGAGATGATCGTCGGCGGCGCGTCCCACGCGATCAGCGGCAGGCGCACGAAGCTCGAGAACGACAGCAGCCGGCTCTTCATCGCGCTGAACAGCGCCTGCTGGTGTTCAGCCCGCTGCAGGTCGGTCTCGCTCGGCGCGCACAGGTTCTCGCGCGTGCGCGCCAGCGCCAGCGCCGCCTTGCCGTCGATGTGGTGCGTGCCCTTGGACAGGCGCAGCGTGTAGCCGCCGTTGCGGAAGCCCCCGTTGATGCGCGAGACGATGCAGCCGCCCGTGTAATCGACGCCGCCCATCGCGTCGATCAGCTGTGGGAAGTCTTCGAAGTTCACTTCGACGAGGTGGTTGATCGGTATGCCGAGGTAGCGCTTGATCACCGAGATCGACAGCGCGGGCCCGCCGAACGCGTAGGCTGCGTTGATCTTCTGTTCGCCGTGGCCGGGGATGTCGATGACCGTGTCGCGGGGGATCGACAGGCGCGAGTTGTGCCCACCGCCGATGCGCAGCAGCATGATCGAGTCCGAGCGGCTCGGCCCGCTGGTGTTGGCGCCCGGTTCCTTGCTGTCCTTCTGGCGCCGGTCGGAGCCGAGCACGAGGATGTCGTTCGCCGACGTCAACGGAAAGCCGGATGGGTCGAGCACGCTGGCGACGTTCGACGGCGGCGAGGCCCGCTCGAAGTGCGAGCTGATCAGAAACAGCAACAGCGACAGGGCCAGCCAGCCGACGAGCAGCGCGAGCAGCCCCAGCACGATGCGTTTGCGCGTGATCCGTCGGCGCCAGGCGGCCGCGCGCTGGCCGGCGACGGGAGCCGGCGCGAGCACCGGCCGGCCGGTCTCGACCGAGCCGTCGCCGACCGCTCGCTCGCGCTCGCGACCGGACAGCAGACGGCGGCGCGCCCGGTAGCGCGTGTAGCGGGGCGGGGGGTCGGGCTCTGGCGACATGCACTGGACCCTATATTTGCCGGATGACTCCCGCGCAGCCTGGCGCCGCGCCACGGGCCGGCGCCGGGCGCCTGATCGTCTGCCCGACGCCGATCGGCAACCTGCAGGACGTGACGCTGCGCGTGCTGAGCGTTCTCGGGGAGGCCGACGTGATCGCCTGCGAGGACACGCGCCACACGCGCGTGCTGCTCGCGCGCCACGCGATCGCGACTGCGCTTGTGAGCCTGCACGAGCACAACGAACAGGCGCGCGTCGGCGAGCTCGTGGAGCGCATGCGCGGCGGAGCGCTCGTGGCGCTCGTGTCCGACGCGGGCATGCCGTTGATCTCCGATCCCGGCTTCGCGCTCGTCCGCGAGTGCCTTGCCGCGGGCGTCGCCGTCGAGGTGCTGCCCGGGGCGAGCGCCGTGACGACCGCGCTCGTCGCCTCCGGCCTGCCCGTCGAGCGCTGGCTGTTCGTGGGCTTCCTCCCGCGCAAGCGTGCCGAGCTGGAGGCGCTGCTGACGCACGCCGGCGAGACGCTCGTCGCGTTCGAGTCACCGCGACGGCTCGCGGGCTCGCTGCGCGCGCTGGCAGAGCTCGACCCCGAGCGCCCCGCCGCCGTCTGCCGGGAGCTGACCAAGCTGCACGAGGAGGTCCGCCGTGGGAGCGCCGCCGAGTTGGCCCGCCACTACGAGGAGCAGGCCCCGCGCGGGGAGATCGTGCTCGTGGTCGGCGCCGCGCCGGCCGACGCGGCATCGCCCGAGGAGGCGCTCGCGGCTCTGCGCGAGCTGGTCGCCGCTGGAGCCCGCGCGCGCCCGGCGGCGGCGGCGGTCGCGAAGCTGACGGGCGTTCGTGCGAACGAGCTCTATCGCAGGCTGACGGGCGGGGGACAGTAGCCTGGGCGCGGCATGTCCTTCTACGTGACGACCCCGATCTACTACGTCAACGCGGCGCCGCACCTGGGGCACGCCTACACGACGATCGCCGCCGACGTGATGGCGCGCCACCATCGCCAGCGCGGCGAGGAGGTCTTCTTCCTGACCGGAACCGACGAGCACGGCGAGCCGGTCGCCGACGCGGCACACGCGCTGGGCGTCTCGCCGCAAGAGCTCGCGGACCGCAACGCCGAGCGCTTCAAGGCGCTCGCGCCGCAGATCGAGGCGAGCAACGACTTCTTCATCCGCACGACCGACCCCCAGCACATGGCCGTCGTGCAGGCGGTCCTCGCGCGCGTCCGCGAGAACGGCTTCGTGTACGAGGGGACGTACGAGGGCTGGTACTGCCCGCGCTGCGCCGACTTCAAGGCGGAGAACGAAATCGACGAGGGCAACCGCTGCCCGATTCACCACATCGAGTTGACGCGCGAGCAGGAGGACAGCTACTTCTTCAAGCTGTCCGCCTTCCAGGAACGTCTCGAGGCGCTGTACGGCGAGCGCGAGGACTTCGTGGCGCCGCGCACGCGCTACAACGAGGCGCTGTCGTTCCTGCGCTCCGGCCTGCGCGACGTCCCGCTGACGCGCCACAAGCTGACCTGGGGGGTGCCCGTTCCGTGGGATCAGGAGCACGTCTTCTATGTGTGGTTCGACGCGCTCTTGAACTACTACAGCGCGCTGTCCTACGCCCCGGCGCCGGACGGGCTGCCGGGCGGGCTGCCGGACGGCGCGGCCGGGGCCGGCGCCGGCTCGGCGCAAGCGCCGCACGATCTGACGCAGACCTTCTGGCCGGCCGACTATCACGTGATCGCCAAGGACATCCTGCGCTTTCACGCGATCTACTGGCCGGCGCTGCTGATGGCCGCCGGGATCGAGCTGCCCAAGCACGTGTTCGTGCACGGCTACCTGCTGCTGGACGGCGAGAAGATGAGCAAGTCGCTGGGCAACGTGCTCGATCCGTTCGCCGTGATCGAGCGCTTCGGCGCCGACGCACTGCGCTTCTACCTGCTGCGCGAGGTGCCCTTCGGGCAGGACGGCTCGGTCTCCACGGCGTCCTTCGAGCAGCGCTACGAGAGCGAGCTGGCCAACGAGCTCGGCAACCTCGCGAGCCGCACGATCGCGATGATCGAGCGCTACCGCGACGGGGTTCTCTCCAGCGGCGAGCTCGACCCGGAGCTGCAGCAGGACTTCGCGGGCCTGCAGGAGCGCGTCATGGCGCACATCGACCGCGCCGAGCTGACGGCTGCGCTCGATGAGATCTGGCAGCGCGTGCGGCGGCTGAACCGCTACGTGGAGGAGCAGGCGCCTTGGCAGCTGGCCAAGGACGACGGGCGCGCCGAGCAGCTCGATCGCGTCCTGCGCACGCTCGCCGAGGGCCTGCGCAGCGTGACGGTGCTGCTGTGGCCCTACCTGCCGGCGAGCGCCGAGCGGCTGCTCGGCGCGCTCGGCGCCGCGGACGTGTCACTCGGCGGAGCGTCGCTGGGCAGCGGCAACGTGGAGCGCGTCAGCGCGATCGATTCGCTCTTCCCGAAGGAGCAGCGCCAGGACGCAGCCAGGTGATCGACTCGCACACGCATCTGGACCTGTGCGAGCCGCCCGATGTGGAGCTCGTGGCGGCGGCGAGCGCCGCCGGCGTGCGGCGGATCCTGACGATCGGCATCGACGGGGCCTCCTGCCGCGCGGCGCTGGCCTCGGCCGAGGCCTTCCCGCAGGTGTATGCCGCGATCGGCCGCCACCCGAATGCGGCGAAGGGCTTCAACGGCGCCGATCTGGCCGAGCTGCGCGCGCTCGCCGCACACGAGCGCTGCCTGGCGATCGGCGAGACGGGCCTGGACTTCTATCGCGAGGGCGCCCCGCGCGAGGACCAGCAGCGGGCGTTCGCGGCGCAGATCGCGCTGGCCCGAGAGACCGGCAAGCCGCTCGTCATCCACTCGCGCGCGGCCGAGGACGAGACGCTCGCGCAGCTCGCCGGCGAAGCCGACGGCGTAAGCGTCGTGCTGCACTGCTTCTCGATGCCTGGGCGGCTGTCGGAGTGCCTCGAGCGTGGCTACGCGATCTCCCTCGCGGGCAACGTCACGTACAAGAGCGCCGCCGATCTCGCCACGGCCGCCAAGCTGGTGCCCGATGATCGCCTGCTGGTGGAGACTGACGCTCCCTACCTGACTCCGCAGGCGGTGCGCACCCTGAAGGGCACAGGCAAGTCGCGCAACCAGCCGGCGTTCGTGGCGCACACGCTGGCGTTCTTGGCCGAGCTGCGCGGGGTGTCCGTGGACGAGCTGGGCGCGATCGTCGAGCGCAACGGTGCCCGCGTGTTCGGCTGGTGATCGGCGCCGTGGCAGAGGAGCCCGCCCAGCCGAGCCTGCGACGCATGCGGCGCTTCGGCGTGCGTCCCAACCGCGAGCTCGGTCAGAGCTTCCTGATCGACTCGAACATCCTCGGCGTGATCGACCGCGCGGCCGAGCTGGGCAGCGAGGACGTCGTGCTGGAGATCGGCGGGGGGCTGGGGGTGCTCTCGGAGTACCTCGCAGAGCGCGTCGCGCACGTGCACGTGGTGGAGATCGACGAACGCCTGCGCGAGGCGCTCGGCGACGCGACGGAAGCCCACGCGAACGTCAGCGTCCACTGGGGCGACGCGATGACACTCGACCTTAGCGCGCTGCGCCCGCGACCGACGAAGGTCGTCGCGAACCTCCCCTACGGGATCGCAGCGGGGTCGATCCTGCGCACGATCGAGGAGCTGCCGAGCGTGCGCAGCTGGCTGGTGATGGTGCAGCGCGAGGTCGGCGAGCGCTTGGCGGCGGCTCCCGGCGGGGGCGAGTACGGCACCCCTTCGGTGCTCGCCCAGCTGGCCTGCGAGGTGCGGGTCGTGAGGGCGATTCCCCGCACGGTGTTCCATCCCGCGCCGAACGTCGATTCGGTGCTGGTCGGCATGCGCCGGCGCGAGGGCGAGGCCGATCTCGATGCGCTGGGCGCCTCGCCGGCGCTGCGCGCGCTCGTCGGCGGTGCGTTCGCCCACCGGCGCAAGACGTTGGCTGGCTCGCTGGCGCTGTCGGGACGGGCGAGCGGTCGTACGCGCGAGCAGGTGCGCGCGGCGCTCGAGGATCTCGGCCACCCCGCGGACGTGCGCGCCGA
>DATHGU010000231.1:0-3102 GCA_035317495.1 Solirubrobacteraceae bacterium | reverse complement strand
CCCCTCACGCGCCCGACCGAGACGGGCGCCGCGCCTCGTGAAGTCGCGGCAAAGCGCCTCCTCGCTCGTGCTGTCAGAGCGGGAAGCCGAGCGCTGAACCTCTACCTCGACGCAAGCGCGCTCGTCAAGCGCTACGTGGCTGAGCCGGGAAGCGACCTGTTGCGAGGTGCGATGGATGGCGCCGACGCCTGGTTCATCTGTCGTGTCGGTTTCGTCGAGACCACTCGTGCAGTGTCCCTTGCCGCAGGCCAGGCGGCTACGAAAGCGGTCCGAGAAGAGTGGCCAGCGTTCGGAGTTATCGAGGTCGATCAGGATCTGGTCGAGCACGGCGCCGCGCTCGCCGTGAACCTCGAGCTCGGCAGCCTCGACGCGCTGCATCTGGCCGCGGCGCTTGTGCTTCCACGGATCGATCTCTTGATGGCCACATGGGATCGACGCCTCCGTGCTGGTGCTCGGGCTGAGGGGCTGGACGTCCTACCGACGGAGCTCGAATAGGAAGGGCTGCTCGTTCGACGCCAAGTGAAGGCGTCCGGGTTCGAGTCCCCGCGTAGGCTTCGCAGTCGCTAGCGAGGCGCCGTGTGAGCGCGAGGCGGTTCGGACAGCATCGGCACAGC
This sequence comes from Solirubrobacteraceae bacterium, assembly GCA_035317495.1. Classification (GTDB taxonomy): domain Bacteria; phylum Actinomycetota; class Thermoleophilia; order Solirubrobacterales; family Solirubrobacteraceae; genus Palsa-744. Next base: position 2,488 of record DATHGU010000231.1, on the reverse strand, counting down.
GGTCGCGTCGCTGTGGGGAGGCGCGGCGGCCGGGCTGGGCGAAGGGCGCTCGAGCACCCTGAGCACCGCCGCCACTACGGCAGGGTCGAACTGGCTTCCCGAATTCGCCGTGAGCTCGGCGACGGCGACGTCGACCGACATTCCCTTGCGGTAGGAGCGAGTGGTGGTCATCGCGTCGAAGGCGTCACATGCGCTGACGATGCGGGACTCGAGCGGGATCTCCTCGCCGCGTAGGCCGTCGGGATAGCCGCCACCGTCCCAGCGCTCGTGCGATGAGCGCACGATGAGCCCAACGTCGCGCATGACTCCCCCGACGGTCTCGAGCATGCGTTGGCCCTCGACCGTATGCATCTTCACGATCGCCCACTCCTGCTCGTCGAGCTTGCCTGGCTTGTTGATGATCTCCTTTGGGATCGCGATCTTGCCCACATCGTGAAGCAGGGCACCGAACTCGACGTTGCGGCAGCGCTCGGTGTCGAGTCCCAGCGCCCGCGCCACGTTGAGGGACAGCCGCACCACCCCGCGGCAGTGCTCGCCGGTATAGGCATCGTCCGCCTCGACGACGTCGCCGAGGACGAGCGCGGTGCCGCGGTAGGCGTCGTTGAGCTCGATGAGTTGCTCCATGCGTGCTTCTCGCTCCCGCGAGAAGACGCTCATCACCCCGAACAACGGCAGTACGCTTAGCAAGGCCCAGCCGTGCTCAGTGGTCGCGAACGCAACGGCCAGGCCGATGGGCGAGAGCGCGAGATCCATCAGATAGATGCGAGACACCTCTCCGGCCAGCTCCGTGGCGGGCGGTCCTCCGCGCAGGCGCTCTCGCAAGAGGTTTGACAGGAAGTCGCCGGCGAACTGCGCGGCGAGCGCCAGGGCCAGAACACCGGGATGGCCAATCGGATGGCGGACGTCGGCGAGGACGAGCACGAGCGCGGGCCCCAGCGCGAACCAGCTGTTGCCGGGTGCGGTGAGCAGGCGGCTGGGTGCGAGCCGTCCGGTGAGGACGGCGGGAAGCATGCCCAGGGCCCAGGCCATCATGACGAACAGGGGCAAGAGGGCAGCGGGGATGGCGAGCAGCATCGGCACGAAGACGACCTGAATTGGGACCGTGATGCCGCCCGCGATGTCGAACCGGACCTGGGTGGCCGCGGCCGCGCATGCGACGTAGGCGACGGCCAGCCCGAGGTCGAGGTGTCCCATGAGGGGCGCGAACACGGCAAGCGCCGACGCGGCGAGGACGAAACCCCCGCCGACCGCCAGCTCGGCTCGCCGCTCCGTGGACACGAGCCGCTGCGCACGGCGGCCGAGCGACACGCGTAGCCGCTCGGCCTCGGCTACGCCGCCAGCGTGCACGTCCTCCACTCCGTGTCCGTGCTCATCGCGAACCGCGCGGGTCGACGAAGACATCGTCGATCTGCGACGTGCCCAGCAGGGCGGTGAAGCGAAGCGACAGCTGTGTCGTTCCGCCGTTGAGCAGTGCGCCGACCAGAGAGCCGGTGAGCATCGGCAGCGTGGGCCGCCACGTGGGGCTCAGCGCCGCCGCGCCCAGCGGCAGGGCCACCGGTCCGAGGAGCGTCGGGTAGACGACCTGCACCGCAACGCTCGCGAGCAGGCTGTTGTTGCGCGCGAAGAAGCGGAACGTGGGGTAAGAGGCGTCGACGCACACGGGCGGCGACTGGGCCGAAGCCCCGGCCGGTAGCCGCAGGGACGACTGGCCCACCGTTCCTGTCACGCCGGAGGGCTCACTGCCGGTGGTCCTGGTGGCCCCTCCGGCGAGCGACCAGCCCGCCAGCGAGCCCTCGAAGCTCGCGCCGGGAACCAGCTCGTAGGAGCTGGAATCGCCCCAGGCCGCGAATGGATGACTGAGGGTTGTTGCGGGGCATGTCCCGCTGTTGATGAGGGCCGCGCCTGCGGGTGCGGTTACTGCGATCGCGGAGACGATCAGCGCGCCAGCGGTGCATGCCAGCCCGACGATCGCCTTGATCGGTGTCGGTTTACGCGAAATGGTGAACACGAGAGCCTCCTGGGCTTCGTGCTGGCGGCCGAGCTATCTCCCACGGAGACCTCTGGCTTTGCGCCCCCGCCTCGCGACAGGTTTGCCTTTGGCAGCTTCGTTGGTAGGTGCGCCGTCTTCATCGTCCGAATGGCTGACGACTGAACTGGATCGCGAGGCTTCTGGACGGGTGTTGCGAATCGAAGCCGCCGAGCCTCCGCGGCGCCGACGTTGCGCGCGGCGCCGACGTTGCTACCGAGGGCGAGCCCGAGGACGCTTCTGTCTGATCGCGGACGTCGCGGGACTGTCCTCCAGGAAGGCGGTGAAAGGCCCCCGCTTCGTCGGCGAGGGAGCTTGGGAGGTTCGCGTTGGCAGTCTGGCAAGCGGGCGGAGCAGACTCGCTGACGCTGGGTTTGAGCAAGAGGCCTGCACCGCACCTCTCAAGGCGGGCGAACCCCAGTGCTCTACTGCGGCACCTTCCACATTGGAGCAGATCAGCGA
>DATHGU010000230.1:0-4182 GCA_035317495.1 Solirubrobacteraceae bacterium | reverse complement strand
GAAGGGCTCGTGGGGACATTGGTGGGTGTGGGACGAGCCGACGCTCGTCTCCTTCCTGATCGTCTTCCTGCTGTACGCGACCTACCAGCCGCTGCGCTTCGCGATCGAGGACCCCGAGCGCCAGGCGCGTTACGCGTCGGTGTTCGCGATCACCGCGGGCGCTTTCGTGCCGCTGAACTTCATCGCGGTGCGCGCCTCCACCGCATATGTCCATCCGCGCGTGCTCGGCGCGACCTCGAACCTGCCGGGGCAGATGGCGCTCACGTTCGTCGTCTCGCTGGCGGCGATCGCGCTGCTGTACACGACGCTCTACAGATACGAGCTGACGGCCAAGCACGCGCGCGCGCAACTGCGCGCGCTGCGCCGCCTGGCAGACCGGCGGGCGGGCGCCTCCGAATCCACACGGCGACCGCGCAGCGCCGCCCCGAGCCTCCATCCGGCGCCGACGATCGGCGCGTCGGCGACGGGCGGGCGGTGATCGGATGGGCGCGCTGATCCTCGGAGAGCTGCCGGCCCTCCCGCTGCACGAGGCGGGTAAGTATGTCGCGGGTGCGTACATCGTCCTGTTCGCCCTCGTGCTCGTGTACGTCGCGATCATGGCGATCCGCCTCAGCCGCATCGAGCGAAGCCTCGGAGAGCTGCTCGAGCAGGAGCAGGCCAGCGCCACGCGAGAGTCCGAGGCATCCCGGACCGCCCAGCAGGAGTCGACGCTCGCATGAGCGAGTTGCTCGCGCTCGGCATCTCGCACAAGACCGCACCGGTGGCGTTGCGCGAGCGCGTGGCGTTCACCGAGTCCGAGGCGACCGAGTTCGCGCGCCAGGCCGCGGCCACGGCCGAGGTGCGCGAGGCGGTCGTGATCTCCACTTGCAACCGCACGGAGATCTACCTGGTCGTCGGTGACGCGGTACGCGCCGAGTCCGACGTGCTCGGCCTGCTGGCCGGACGCGCCGCGATCCGCCCGACGGAGCTGGCCGAGGCGATCTACTCGCCGCGCAACTGCGACGCCGCACGCCAGCTGTACCGCGTGACGGCCGGACTGGAGTCGATGATCGTCGGCGAGGCGGAGATCCAGGGCCAGGTCAAGCGAGCGCACGAGGCGGCGATGCGCGCCGGCCTCACCGGGCCGCTGTCGAACCGCCTGTTCGCGGCCGCGTTGAGCACCGGCAAGCGCGTACGCACCGAGACGAGCATCGGCTCGAGTCGCGTGAGCATCCCCTCGGTGGCCGTCGATCTGGCGCTGAGCAAGCTCGGCGGGCTGGAGGACCGCCACGTGGTCGTCCTGGGGGCCGGCGAGACGAGCGAGTTGACGGCGCGGGCGCTCGCGGAGCAGGGCGCGGGGACGTTCTTCGTCGCCAACCGCCACGCCGACCGCGCGCTGAGCCTCGCGCAGCGCTTCGGTGGCACGGTCGTCGGGCTCGACGGCCTGCCCGAGCAGCTGCTGCGCGCCGACATCGTGCTCTGCTCGACGTCCTCGCCGCATCCGATCGTCGGCTGCGAGGAGCTCGAGCAGGTGATGCGCGAGCGACCCGAACGTCCGCTGCTGTTGATCGACATCGCCGTGCCGCGCGACGTCGAAGCAGCGTGTGGCGAGCTGCAGGGCGTGAGCTTGTACGACATCGACGACCTGCAGGCGGTCGTCGCTCGCAACCTGAGCATGCGCGCGGAGGAGGCGCCCCGCGCGCAGGAGATCGTCGAGGAGGAGATCCACCGCTTCGCCCGCTGGCTGGGCCAGCTCGAGACGCTGCCGACGGTCACGGCCCTGCGCGAGCACGGCAATGAGCTCGTCGAGCAGGTCCTGGCGGAGAACTCGGGCCGCTGGGAGTCGGCCTCGCCACGCGATCTCGCGCGCATCGAGGCTGTCGCGAGGGCCGTCATGAGCCGCCTGCTGCACGAGCCGACGATTCGCCTGCGCAGCTTCTCGGACGAGCGCGGCCACGCAAGCCTGGAGCTCGTGCGTGAGCTGTTCGGCCTGCGCGACGACGCGCCGACGCAAGAGCAGCCGCCGGCGGCTGAGTTGGCCGAGGTGCACGACCTGCCTGTGCCATCGATGGTGCGGCGTCGTCGCGAGCGCTGATGCGCCTCGGAACCCGTGCGAGCGCGCTGGCGCTGGCACAGGCGAGGCTCGTCGTCGACCGATTGGAGATCGACCAGGGCGAGGTCGAGATCGTCCCGATCGTGACGCGCGGCGATCGGCAGGCATCGAGCGAGGACGAGCGCGCGCTGAGCGCCGAGGACAAGTCGCGCTGGGTCAGCGAGCTGGAGGGCGCGCTCGCGCGCGGTGAGGTCGACCTGGCCGTCCACTCCGCCAAGGATCTCCCCGGCGAGCTCGCCGACGGGCTCGTCCTGGCCGGCGCGCCGCGGCGCGCGGGCCCCGAGGACGCACTGTGCGGAGCCGCGAGCCTGGAGGATCTGCCGGCGGGGGCGCGGGTCGGCACGAGCAGCGTCCGCCGCGCCGCCCAGCTGCGCGCCGCGCGCGACGATCTACACCTCGTCGCGATGCGCGGCAACGTCGACACGCGCCTGAGCAAGCTCGAGCGCGGCGAGTTCGACGCGATCGTCCTCGCGCGTGCCGGGCTGCAGCGGCTCGGCCGCGAGGACGCCATCGGCGACGTGCTCGATCCGGCGCGCTTCGTGCCGGCGCCCGGTCAGGGCACGCTGGCGCTCGAGGCCCGCGCCGACGACGCGCGCGTGCAGGACGCGCTGGCGGCGATCGTCGACGCCGACGCCTTCGCCTGCCTGCTCGCCGAGCGGGCACTCGCGCGGTCTCTGGATGCGGACTGCTACACGCCGCTCGGCGCACACGCCACGCCGTGGAATGGCCGGCTGCGGCTGCGCGCGTGGTTGGGGCTCGTCGACGGCTCGGCGTGGACGAGCGACGAGCTTCTCGGCGACGCGGACGATCCGCAGGCGCTCGGACGGGCGGTCGCCGAGCGCATCGCGCTCACGCGCGGCGCGATGGAGCGCGAGCCGGCGGACGCGTGAGCGGTCGCGTGTACCTCGTCGGCGCGGGTCCCGGCGACCCCGGCCTGCTGACGGCCCGTGCGCTGGAGCTGATCGGCGCGGCGGAGGTGATCCTGTATGACCGCCTGATCCCGCCCGCGGCGCTCGACGGCGCGCGCGCCGACGCCGAGCTGCTGTTCGTCGGAAAGCAGGGTGGCGGCGAGTCGGTCCCGCAGGAGCAGACCGAGGAGCTGATGGTGCGTCGCGCGCGGGACGGCAAGCTCGTCGTGCGGCTGAAGGGCGGCGACCCGTTCGTGTTCGGGCGCGGCGGCGAGGAGGCGCTCGCGCTGCGTGCCGCCGGGATCCCCTTCGAGGTCGTGCCGGGCGTGACGGCCGGCGTGGCGGCGCTTGCCTACGCGGGCATCCCGGTCACCCACCGCGGGCTCGCCGGCGCCGTGGCTTTCGTGACCGGCCGCACCGAAGACGAGCGCGAGCTCGACTGGGCGACGCTCGCGGCGTTTCCGGGAACGCTCGTCTTCTACATGGGCGTCGGGCGCTTGGCGCAGATCACCGCGTCGCTGACCGACGCCGGCCGCGCCGCGTCGGAGCCGGCGGCGGTGGTCGAGGCGGGCACGCTGCCCACCCAGCGGACGGTGCTCGGCACGCTGCAGACGATCGCCGAGCGGGCCGCGTGCGAGGAGCTCGGCTCGCCTTCGATCGCGGTCATCGGAGCAGTGGCCGGACTCGCCGAGCAGCTCTCCTGGCTGCCTGTCAGACCGCTCGCCGGGCGCACCGTGGCCGTCACGCGCGCCCGCGCCCAGGCGAGCGGGCTGGCGCGCAGCCTGCAGGAGCTCGGGGCGCGCGTCGTGCAGGCGCCGGTCATTCGCACGCAGCCGCTCCCCGGGCCGCCGCTGGACCCGGCGCCGTACGACCTGATCTGCGTGACGAGCCCAAACGGGGTGACGGCGCTGTTCGAGCGCCTGGCCGCCGGCGGACGCGACGCGCGTGCGCTGGCCGGCGCACGGATCGCCGCGATCGGCGCGGGCACGGCGCGCGCGCTCGCCGAGCATGGGATCGCCGCCGACGTGACCGCAGAGCGCTTCGTCGCGGAGGGGCTGATCGAGGCGCTGGCGGACGTACCGGTTAGCCGCGCGCTCGTGGCGCACGCACGGCAGGCGCGTGAGGAGCTGCCCGACGCGCTGCGCGCGCGCGGTGCGCAGGTGGACGTGCTCGCACTTTACG
>DATHGU010000229.1:0-2975 GCA_035317495.1 Solirubrobacteraceae bacterium | reverse complement strand
CGCGATCAGCTCGTCGGCGGCGGCCGCCGCCATCCGCTCCCGGTGGAACGTCGCACCCTCGATCATCCCCCGCGCGGCCCAGAGGCACAGCTCGAGCGTGTCGACCGCGTCGAACAGGTGCTCCTTGTCCTCCTGCAGGTCCTTGTTGTACGTGAGCGGCAGCGCGTGCATGACGCCGTGGAAGGCCGCCAGGTGGCCGACGACGCGCGGCGCCTTCGCGCGCAGCAGCTCGGCGGCGTCGGGGTTCTTCTTCTGCGGCATGATCGAGGAGCCCGAGCTCCACGCGTCGGGCAGCTCGCAGAAGCCGAACTCCGTGCTCGACCACAGCACGAGCTCGGCGCCGAGGCGGGAGAGATGCGTGGCGCAGATGGCCGCGCTGCCCAGGTAGTCGAGCACGAAGTCGCGCCCGGAGACCGCGTCGATCGAGTTGGGCGCGACATCGGCGAAGCCGAGCTCGTCGGCCACCATGCGGCGGTCGGTGTCGAAGTTGACGCCGGCCAGCGCCCCGGCGCCGAGCGGCAGCGTCCTGGACTGCGCCTCGGCGAAGGAGAAACGCGCGCGGTCGCGCTCGAGCATCCAGAAGTACGCCAGCAGGTGATGGCCGACGTACACGGGCTGGGCGCGCTGCAGATGCGTGTAGCCGGGCATCGGCCAGTCCGCGTGCTGCTCGGCGCGCTCGAGCAGCACCGCCATCAGGGCGCTCAGCGCCGTCCGCGCATCCGAGCTGCGCTCGCGCGTGTACATCAGCAGGTCGGTGACGACCTGGTCGTTGCGCGAGCGCGCCGTGTGCAGGCGCCCGGCGACGGGGCCGGCGACGTCCGTCAGACGCCGCTCGATCGCCATGTGGATGTCTTCATCCTCGGAGCTGAAGGGAAGGCTCTCCTCGCGCAGCTCCTCCTCGACCTGGTCCAGGCCCCTCAGCAAGGCGTCCCGGTCGGGCTCGGAGACGATCCCGCAAGCGCCGAGCATGCGCGCGTGCGCGCGAGACTGCGCGATGTCGTAGGGCCACAGGCGGCGATCGAAGTCGATCGAGGCGTTCAGGCGGTGGAAGTCGGGGTGTTGGGGCTCGCGGAAGCGGGACACGGGCGATCAGTCTAAGGCGCCGGCACGTCCTCGCCGCGAGAGCGCCGAGGACAAACCGTCGGCCACGCGCCCGACCTGACCCTCGCTCATCTGCGGGAAGAACGGGAGCGCGAGGGACCGCGCCGCGACGTCCTCGCAGATCGGGAACTCTCCCTCCCGATGGCCGAAGCGCTCGCGGTAGAAGCTCATCAGGTGGATCGCCGGCAGGTAGGGCTTGCTCTGAATACCCGCCGTCGCAAGCTCACGAACCGTCTGGTCGCGGTCCACGTCGCGCGGAAGCTGAACGACGAACACGAACCACCCGCGCTCGTTCCCGGCGCGGTCCGCACACGGCAGCTCCAGTCCCTCCATGCCCGCCAGCGCTTCGCGATAGCGAGCCGCGACGCGCGCGCGAGCAGCCAGCATCTCCCGCAAACGCTCAAGCTGCGCGAGCCCGAGCCCGCACGCGATGTCCGACAGCCGGTAGTTGAATCCAAGCCGGTCGTGGTCGAGCCAGCCCATGTCCGGCGCCCTGCCCTGGTTGCGCTCGGAGTCGATGCGCTCCTTGAGCGCGGGGTCCGCGAACGTGACCATCCCACCCTCGCCCGTGGTCAGCTGCTTGTTCGCGTAGAACCCGAAGACGGCGGGATTTCCTCGCCCGCCCACCGGAGCGCCGTCGGCGTGGCGGGCCCCGAGCGCCTCGCAGGCGTCCTCGACGATCGCCACGTCGTTCTGCCCGGCGAGCGCCTCGAAGGCCTGCATGTCGGCCGGGTAGCCGAACACGTGGACGGGCAGGAGCGCCCGGGTGCGGGACGTCACCGCGTCGGCCGTCGCCTGCGGGTCGAGGTTGAGGGTCACGGGGTCGATGTCGGCGAACACAGGCCGCGCGCGCTCGTATAGGGACGCGTTGGCCGAGGCCACGAACGAGAACGGGCTCGTCACGACCTCATCGCCATCCTGCACGCCGACAGCCCGCAACGCCAGGTGCAGACCCGCCGTCCCGCTGCTGACGGCGCTGGCCAGCGGTGCGCCGACGCGGGACGCGAACTGCTGCTCGAACTGCTCGAGGCGCGGCCCGAGCGAGAGCTGGCCAGAGCGAAGCACGTCGATCACCGCGCGCTCCTCCTCCTCGCCCAGCACCGGCCGGGCGAGCGGAATCGCCTCGTCCGCCACTACACCCTGCCGGAGGAGCCGGTCGGCGGCTGGCCGATCTTCGATCGGTCGCCCGGCTCGCCGTCAGCCGCCGTGGCTCGCTCGCGGCCGGGCTGCATGCCGTACTCCAGCGAGTCCACGAGCGCGTCCCACGAGGCGGCGATGACGTTCTCCGACACGCCGATCGTGCCCCACACCTCATGTCCGTCGGAGGCGTCGATCAGCACGCGGGTGACCGCCCCGGTGCCCTTGCTCTCGTCGAGGATGCGCACCTTGAAGTTCACCAGCTCGATGTCACGCAGGTGCGGGTGCAGCTCGCCGATCGCGTCGCGCAGCGCCGCGTCAAGCGCGTTCACGGGACCGTTGCCCTCCGCGGTGCGCACGTAGCGCTCGCCGCCGAGCCAGATCTTGATCGTCGCCTCGGTGGCGACCTTGCCGTCGGCGCGCTTCTCCACCAGCACGCGCCAGGACTCGAGGCGGAACAGCGGCTCGTAGCGGCCCGCCTCCTTGCGCATCAACAGCTCGAAGGAGCCGTCGGCCGCCTCGAACTGAAAGCCCTCGTGCTCGAGCTCCTTGACGCGCTCGACGACCCGCTGGGCGAACGCCTCGCCGGCCTCGCCGGCCTGCGGCCCGAGGCCCGCTTGAGCGGCCTTCTCGACGATCGTGCCCTTGCCCGAGAGCTCGGAGATCAGCACGTCGCGGCTGTTGCCGACGACCGCCGGGTCGACGTGCTCGAACGTCTGCGCGTCGGCGCGCACGCC
>DATHGU010000228.1:0-10007 GCA_035317495.1 Solirubrobacteraceae bacterium | reverse complement strand
CGCAGCGGCGCCCGGTGTGGATGGATCTGCGCAACCGGCTCGTCCCGGTCGACCTCCCAGTCGACGTCGTAGTCGTCCTCGAGCAAGAGGAACGAGCGGGTCAGGCGCAGGGCGCCGAGCGTGCGCTGCGCGAGCTTTGAGTTCTTCGTTGATGGGAACATCTGTTCGTACGCTAGGAGCGGGGGCGGACGGAAGCGAGGCGAACGTACGTACGCAGCGAGCCCAATCCCGGAAAACCGCGCTGCAGAGCCAAGTTCCGCCGGGTGACGCTGCAAGCAGGATTGCAGATCGCCCTCAGCGAGGACGGCCCGCGAGCTGCCCGTCCAGCTAGGCAGGTCCGCGCGCGTGCGGCGCGAACTTGACCGTGTAGATGGCTGTTACGCTTGCCAAGCGCGATCCCGAAGCTCCGGCCCGGCGCGGACGGCGGCGCGTCAAGCTCATGGAGAAGTTCGTCATCGAAGGTGGCGTCCCGCTGACCGGCACGATGGTCGCGGCCGGCAACAAGAACGGGGCCCTGCCGATACTCGCTTCCTCCATCCTCACCGAGGATGAGGTGGTCGTGCGCAACGTGCCGCGCATCCGCGACGTCGAGGCGATGCTCGACATCCTCAAGTCGATCGGCGTCGCCGTCAGCTGGCGCGCCCCCAACGAAGTCGTGCTGTGCGCCGCCGGCGCGCACGAGGTCGAGGTCGAGCGCGAGCTCGCCGAGCTGATCCGCGCCTCGTTCCTGCTCGCCGGCCCGCTGCTCGCCCGCTTCCACCGCGCCGTCATGCCGCCGCCGGGCGGCGACGTGATCGGCAGGCGGCGCCTGGACCCGCACCTCGACGCGTTCCGCGCGATGGGCGCCGTCGTCGAGTGCAACGGCCAGATCGTGCTGAACGCACCGCGCGGCCTGCGCCCGACCGACGTGTTCATGGACGAGCCGTCCGTGATGGCAACCGAGAACGCCCTGATGGCCGCCGCGCTTACGCCCGGCACGACCGTGATCGGCAACGCGGCCTGTGAGCCGCACGTCCAGGATCTCGCGCGCATGCTCGTCAAGATGGGCGCCGACATCCACGGGATCGGCTCGAACCTGGTCACCGTCAACGGCGCCGAGCGCCTGCACGGCTGTGCGCACGACGTCGCACCCGACCACATCGAGATCGGCAGCTTCATGGCGCTCGCCGGCGCGACGGGCGGAGAGCTGCGCATCAAGGACACCGTCCCCGGCGACCTGCGCAACATCCGCCTCGTGTTCGAGCGCGTCGGGCTGCGCACCGAGCTGGACGGCAACGACGTGCTGGTTCCCGGCGGGCAGAAGCTCGTCGGACAGGCCGATGTCGGCGAATACAAGAGCAAGATCCAGGACGGCCCGTGGCCCGCGTTCCCAGCCGACCTCACCTCGATCGCGGTGGCGCTGGCCACCCAGGCCGAGGGCTCGATCCTCGTGCACGAGTGGATGTTCGAGAACCGACTGATCTTCACCGACAAGCTGATCCTGATGGGCGCCGACATCGTCATGTGCGACCCGCACCGCGTGATCGTCACCGGCCCCCGCCGCCTGCGTGGCGAGCGCGTCGAGTCGCCGGACATACGCGCCGGCATGGCGATGCTGTTGGCGGCGCTGTGCGCCGACGGGCGCAGCGAGATCGGCAACATCCGCCAGATCGACCGTGGCTACGAGCGCATCGACGAGCGCCTGCGCGAGCTCGGCGCCCGCATCGAGCGCGTCGCCACGGAGCCGGTCCTCGCCTAGTCGCACGGAGCCGGTCCTCGCCTGAGGCCGGCCCGGACGGCCGGCCCTCGTAACGTGTCGTGGCGGGCATAGCGTTCTCCCGCAGACGTGGGGCGGAGCCCGACACGACCAAGAAGGCTGGATGCCGGTTACCCTCGCGAACGATGACGTCATGATCCACCCCATTCCCAGCGGCACGCGCGACGTGCTCCCAGACGAGACGCGCGAGGTGCGCGCCATCACAGACACGCTGCGCGCCGTGTTCGAGCGCCACGACTACGGTGAGATCTACACGCCCGCGCTCGAGTACGAGTCGGTGCTCGCGCGCGCCGACCTCGCCGAAGCGCAGCCCGCCTACCGCGTGTTCGACGAGTCCGGCGCCGTGCTCGTGCTGCGCTCCGACATGACCGTGCCGATCGCGCGCGTCGTCGCGACCCGTTACGCATCGAGCGAGCCGCCGCTGCGCTTCTGCTACTTCGCCCACTGCTACCGCGGCGTGCGCCCCCAGCGCGGGCAGCCGCGCGAGCTGCTGCAGGCCGGCATCGAGCTGATCGGCTCGCCCGCGCCCGAGGGCACTGCCCAAGCGCTCACCGTGCTCTGCCACTCGCTCGATGCAGTCGGCCTGAAGGACTACCGCATCGGCCTCGGCGACGCGTCGCTGTTCCCTGCGCTGATGGCCACCCTGCAAGTGCGCGAGCCCGTCCGCCAGGGACTGCTCGAGGCGCTCGTGCGCCGCGACTTCGTCGACCTGCAGCAGCGCATCGCCGATGCCGGCCTGTCGGGAGAGGCGGCCGAGCTGCTGCTCGACGTGCCCCAGCGGCGCGGCGGGCCCGAGCTGCTGACCGACGCGCCCGCCCCCGCGGTCGAGGCCGTGACTGGCATGCGCCGCGTGCACGAGCTGCTCGAGCCGCACGTCGCCTCGCGCGTGATCTTCGACCTCGGCCTGATCCGCAACATCGGCTACTACACCGGCGCGGTCTTCGAGGTCTACGACCCCGCGCTTGGTGGCCCGATCGGCGGCGGCGGTCGCTACGACGAGCTGCTCGGGCGCTTCGGTCGCAGCCTGCCCGCCGTCGGCTTTGCGCTCGGCGTCGACCGCCTGCACTTGGCGCTCGCCGGCGAGGAGCGCGGCACGGGCGCGCTGGCCGACCTGCGCTCGGTCGCCGGCGCCACGCGCGACGTTGCCGGAGACGCCGCGTGAGCCCCACGCACGACCTCACGATCGCCGTCCCCCGCGGCGCCCTGTTCGAAGGCACCGTCGACATGCTCGCAGCGCTTGGGCTCGACACCGACGAGCTGCGCTCCAACGACCGCAAGCTCCTCTTCGAGGACATCGGCGTGATCACGATGCGCCCCTCGGACGTGCCCACGTACGTCGAGGCCGGCGCGGCCGACATCGGCGTCACCGGCAAGGACGTGCTGCTCGAGCAGGCGCCCGAGCAGCCCGGCGCCGGCGGGCGCGAGGTGTACGAGCTGCTCGACCTCGGCTACGGACGCTGCACGATGGTGCTCGCCAGCAGGGCTGGCCCCGACCCTGCTCACGAGGCGCTGCGGCGCCTCGGCGTGATGCGCGTCGCCACCAAGTACCCGCGCATAGCCGCGCGCCACCTCGAGCAGACCGGCCGCCAGGCCGAGATCGTCGAGGTCAAGGGCTCGGTCGAGCTCGCGCCGCTGACCGGCATGGTCGAGGCGATCGTCGATCTGACCGCCACCGGCAGCACCCTGCGCGAGAACAACCTCGTCGTGCGCGAGGAGATCGTCGTGTGCACCGCCCGGCTGATCGCCAACCCCGTCGCGCACAAGCTGAAGGCGGCGCAGCTGGACGAGCTGCTCGCTCAGCTCCGCGGCCTTCCGGCCGCAGGCGTCGGCTGACATGCGCCTGCAGCGCCTTGCGGCCGACGAGCTCGAGCGGCTGGGCGGCCCCGCCGGCGCGGCCGCGCACGTGCGCTCGCTCGTGCCCGGTGGCGAGTCCGTCGAACAGGCCGTCGCCGAGATCGTGCGGCGCGTCCGCGCCGAGGGCGACGCCGCCGTGCTCGATTACACGCGCCGCTTCGACGGCCTCGTCGAGGCATCGCAGGCCGCTCAGCGCCCGCTCGTCGTCGGGCCCGAGGAGCTCGACGAGGCGATCAAGCTGCTCCCGCTCGAGCTCGTCGCCGGGCTGCAGGTGACGATCGCCAACGTCGCGCTCGTGGCCGACGCCGGCGTGGAACAGGAGCTGGCGATCGACCTGCCGCAGGGCCACAGGGTCGCGCTGCGCGAGCTGCCCGTCGCCTCCGCCGCCGTGTACGTCCCCGGCGGCCGCGCGCCCTACCCGAGCACTGTCGCGATGGGAGTGGTCACGGCGCGTGCCGCCGGCGTGCTCGATGTCGCCGTCTGCGCCCCGCCCGCCGCCGATGGGCAGATCGACGCGACGATCCTCGGCGCCTGCCGCCTGTGCGGCGTGCAGCGCGTCTATCGCATGGGCGGCGCGCAGGCGATCGCCGCGCTCGCTTACGGCACGCAGAGCGTCTCCCGCGTGGACGTGATCGTGGGACCGGGCAACCTGTACGTGCAGGAGGCCAAGCGCCAGCTGTCCGCGATCGTCGGCATCGACGGCTTCGCCGGCCCCAGCGACCTGCTCGTCGTGCTCGGCGCCGACGTCGGCGAGCGCGAGCTGCGCCTCACGGCGCTCGATATGCTCGCGCAGGGTGAGCACGGAGAGGGCACGCTCGTCGTCGCGGTCTGCCCGGCCGGCGGCGTGAGCGATCGCCTCGCCGACACGATCTCCAAACTGGACGCGGAGCGTCCCATAAAAAATGGATCGATGTTCGCCCTGATCGACGCCGTCGATTCCCGCCACGCGATCGCGCTCGCGAACGCGTTCGCGCCCGAGCACCTGCAGCTGATCGGCGCCGACGTCGAGGCGCTCGCCCCGAAGGTGCAGTCGGCCGGCTGCCTGTTCGTCGGCGCCGACAGCGCGACGGCCTTCGGCGACTACGTTGCGGGCTCCAATCACATCCTGCCGACCGCCGGCGCCGCGCGCTTCGCCTCGATGCTCTCGCCGCGGCGCTTCCGCCGTCGGATGGCCGAGGTGCGAGTCGATGCCGCCGCGGCGCGCAAGCTGGCCAAGGCCGGCTCGCCGATCGCGCGCGCGGAGGGCTTCGAGTGGCACGCGCGCTCCATGGATGCCCGCATGGGAGACAATTAGCCCGATGTCCGCCGAACGAGCAGCGCGAAGCGCCAGCATCGAGCGCCGCACAGGCGAGACCCAGGTGCGCCTGTCGCTCGCGCTCGAAGGCTCCGGCAGGGGAACGCGCGACACGGGCGTCGGCTTCCTCGATCACATGCTCGACCTGCTCGCGCGCCACGGTCGCATCGACCTCGACGTCAGCGTCAGCGGCGACCTGCAGACAGGCGCCCACCACACCGCCGAGGACACCGCGATCGTGCTCGGCCAGGCGCTCGACGACGCGCTCGGCGAGCGCAAGGGCATCGCCCGCTACGGCTCTGCCACCGTCCCGATGGACGAGGCGCGCGCGAGCTGCGCCCTGGACATCTCCGGGCGTCCTTTCACCGCCTTCGACGCCGACCTTCCGCCCGGCTCGACCGGCGGCTTCGAGCACGAGCTGACCGAGGAGTTCTTTCGCGCGCTCGCCAACGCCGCCAAGCTCACGCTGCACCTGCGCGTCGAAGCCGGCAGCAACGCCCACCACATGATCGAGGCGGCCTTCAAGGCCTTCGCGCGCGCGCTGCGCCAAGCGGTCGCGATCGACCCCACCGAGAGCGGCGTCCCGAGCACGAAGGGCACGTTGACCGCATGAACGCGCTGCCGCACGAGGATCCCGGCCAGATGAACGCGCTGATCGACGAACCCGTGGAGATCGCCGTCGTCGACTACGGCATGGGCAACCGCCGCTCGGTCGAGAAGGCGCTCGCGCACGTCGGCGCCCGCGCCAGCGTCAGCGGCGATCCCGAGCGGCTGCGCGCGGCCGCCGGGCTGGTCGTGCCCGGCGTCGGCGCCTTCCCGCGCGCGATGGAAAACCTGCGCGAGCTCGGCCTCGACGAGCTGCTGCGCGAGCGCGTCGCCGCGGGCACGCCCGTGCTCGGCATCTGCTTGGGCCTGCAGCTGGCCTTCGACTACTCCACCGAGCAGGGCGGCGCCGAGGGCCTCGGACTGCTCGCCGGCGAGGTGCGCGAGCTGCCTGCCGGCGAGCTCAAGCTTCCGCACATCGGCTGGAACGAGGTGCGCTTCACCAAACCCCACTCGCCGCTGATCGCCGACCTGCCGCCGCGCTGCGCCTTCTACCACGTGCACTCCTTCGCCGTCGTGCCCGCACGCGAGCACGACGTGCTCGGCGTCGCCGAGTACGGCGCGCCGTTCGCCACTGCCGTCGAGAAGGGCTCCTTCTACGGCGTACAGTTCCACGCCGAGAAGTCCTCCGCCGCCGGCCTGCGCCTGCTTGCCAACTTCGCGCGCATCTGCATCGGCGCGCTCTCGCCAAGCGCGGCCGGTGCGGACCGCGCTCGGTGAGCGAGCCGGGCCGGTGAGGGACCGCGGCCGGTGAACCTCTACCCGGCGATCGACATACTCGGCGGCAACGCCGTGCGCCTCGTCAAGGGCGACTTCGACGCGAAGAAGATCTATGACCAGGATCCGCTGTCAGCCGCGCGTGCGTTCACCGAGGCAGGCGCGCGCTACCTGCACGTCGTCGACCTCGACGGCGCCAAGAGCGGCGAGCCGGTCAACCTCGGGCACCTGCGGCTGATCGCCGGCGAGCTGGGGCTGCCGGTGCAGTACGGAGGCGGGCTGCGCTCGTCGGCCGCCGTCGACGAAGCGCTCGCGGCGGGCGCCGCGCGCGTGATCCTCGGCACGGCCGCGTTCACCGATCCCGAGCTGCTCGCGCATGCGCTCGACGCGCACGGCTCCGGGCGCGTGCTCGTGTCGGTCGACGTGCGCGGGGGACACGTCGCGACGCACGGCTGGCTGCAGACGAGCGAGCTGCTCGCGCGCGACGCCTTCGCGCGGCTGCGCGAACAGGGCGTGCGCAACTTCGTCTTCACCGACATCGATCACGACGGGATGCTCGACGGCGCCAACCGCGACGAGGCCGTGTGGGTGGGGCGCACCGCCGGCGAGAGCGGCGAGGGGGGCGTGATCCTCTCGGGCGGCATCGGCGAGCTCGAGCACCTGCGCGCGATCGCAAGCCTGCGCGAGCAGCTCGCGCTCGAGCGCCTAGACGGCGTGATCGTCGGCAAGGCGCTGTACGAGCGGCGCTTCACCGTCGCGCAGGCCCAGGCGGCGCTCGCGGACCGTGTCGCGGGCTCCGGCAGCTGACGGCTCCGGCGCAGCTGACATGCGGCCGCGATCGCACCGGTCGCTACGGTGGGCTTGTGCATTTCAAGCGCGTCATCCCATGCCTGGACGTCGACCGCGGGCGCGTGGTGAAGGGCGTCGAATTCCTCGATATCCGCGACGCCGGCGACCCCGTCGAGCTGGCCGCGCACTACGACCGCGAGGGCGCGGACGAGCTGGTGTTCCTCGACATCACCGCGACGCACGAGAAGCGCGACACGATCGCCAAGCTCGCGCGCGCGACGGCCGACGACGTGTTCGTGCCGTTCACGATCGGCGGCGGCATCCGCTCGGCCGCCGACGCGCAAGCGGTGCTCGACGCGGGCGCCGACAAGGTGTCGGTCAACTCGGCCGCGTTGCAGCGCCCCGAACTGATCGACGAGCTGGCCGCGGTGTTCGGCGCGCAGTGCGTCGTGCTGGCGATCGACGCCAAGGCCGACCCGTGGGAGGGCGGTGGGCTCGACGACCCGTGCAAGTGGGAGGCCTACCTGGCCGGCGGGCGCACGCCCACGGGCCGCGACGTGGTCGAGTGGGCGCAGGAGGCCGTCGAGCGCGGCGCCGGCGAGATACTGCTGACGAGCATGGATCGCGACGGCACAAACGACGGCTATGACCTGCCGCTGACGGCCGCGGTCAGCGAGGCCGTCAGCGTGCCCGTGATCGCCTCGGGCGGCGCCGGCGAGCTCGAGCACCTCGCCGACGCGCTGCGCGCCGGCGCCGACGCTGCGCTGTGCGCGTCGATCTTCCACTACGGTCGCCACACGATCGCGGAGGCCAAGCAGCACCTCGCGGCGGCCGGCATACCCGTGCGGATCGGCTGACGGCCGCAGGCGGAAACGGCTTACATGGGCCCGATCGTGAACGACCAGCGCCAGCCGATCGACGGCGAGGCGGTCCTCGAGCGCCTGCGCGAGCTGCCCGGCGGCTCGCAGCTGCTCGAGCTGGCCGAGTGCCGCGAGGACGTCGAGTTGATCGGCGGCGCGACGCGCGACCTGCTGCTCGGTCACTCCCCGCGCGAGCTAGACGTCGTCGTGGATGGCGCATCGGAGGCTGTCGCCGATCAGATCGTCTCGATTTTCAATAGCCGCTTCGCGGCGGATGATCACGTGCGCTGCGCCGTCGAAGCGCACGAGCGCTTCGGCACGGCCGTCGTGTCCTGGCCGGGCGGGCGCATCGACGTGGCCGCGCGCCGCGCCGAGTCATACGCGGCTCCCGGCGCCCTGCCCGAGGTGCGCGCGGGTACGCCCGAGGAGGACCTGCACCGGCGCGACTTCACCGTCAACGCGATCGCGCTGGCGCTCGGCGGCGCGCGCCGGGGCGAGCTGCGCGCGGTGCCTGACGCGCTGGAGGACCTGTCGGCTGGGAAGCTGCGCGTATTGCACGAGCGCAGCTTCCTCGACGATCCCACGCGGCTGCTCCGCCTCGCGCGATATCGCGCGCGCCTGGGCTTCGAGCCCGACGAGCGCACCGCGCGCCTTGCCGGCGAGGCGATCGCCGGCGGCGCGCTGGCGACGGTCTCGCACGCGCGCATCGGCGCGGAGCTGCGCCTGACGCTCGCCGAGCCGGACCCGGTGGGAGCGTTGGAGTCCCTGCAGCAGCTCGGCGTGCTCTCGGCGCTGCACGAGGCAATCGACCTCGACGCGCCGCTCGCGCGCGCCGCGCTCGCCGCGCTGCCGCCCGGCTCCGATGCATGGCCGGACGTTCTGCTGCTCGCATCGCTGCTGCTGCCCGCAAGCAAGTACGACACCACCGACTACGAGACGCGCCTGCGCGCGTTGCTCGATGGCTTCGAGTTCCCCGCCGCCGAGCGCGAGCGCGCCGTGCACAGCGCGATCCTCGCGCCGCGCATCGCCGAGCGCCTGCAGCGCGCGCACAGACCCTCACAGGTCTACGAGACCGCGCATCGCGCCCCGCTCGAGGCGGTCGCGCTCGCCGCCGGGCTGGCCGAGGCAGATGGCCGCCGCGACGCTGCCGACGCCGCGCGCCGCTGGCTTTCCGACCTGTGCCACGTGCGCCTGGAGATCACCGGCGAGGACCTGCTCGATGCGGGGATCGTTGCGGGCCCCGAGATCGGCCGGCGCCTCGAACAGGCGTTGCACCGCAAGCTCGACGGCGAGCTGCAGGCCGGGCGCGAGGCCGAGCTGCACGCGGCGCTGGAGGGTTCGTGACGGGCTTCGAGCGCCAGGCCGCGGCTCGCGACACGGCGGATCGCCACGCCGCGGAGCTCGACGACGCGCTGTCGTTCACGCTGCCCGGCGCCGCGCACGTGCTGTTCACGACGCGCGCGCAAGGCAACCTCTCGACGCAGAGCGGCGACGGCCACGAGCGGGGACGCGAGGCGCGCGACCGGCTGTGCGAGGGGCTGGGGCTGAGCTGGCTGTGCGTGAGCCGTCAGGTGCACGGCAGCGAGGTGCAGCGCGTCGGAGAGATCGGCGGCATCGCGGGTGAGCCGGTTGCGATCGACGCCGACGGCCACGCGACCGCGCTCGCCGGCGTTGGCATGACGGTGCTCGCCGCCGACTGCCTGCCCGTCGCGCTCGCGCGCGACGGAGCCGTGGCGATGCTGCACGCCGGCTGGCGCGGCCTCGCCGCGGGCGTGCTCGAGCAGGGCGTGCGCGCGCTCGCCGAGGTCGACGACCGCGACGACGCTGGCCGCGGCGAGCGCGGCGGCGGCCCGGGCGAGCGCGACGACGATGGCCGCGGGGACCGGCATGGTGGGGTGGTGGCGGTGATCGGCCCGGGCGCAGGCGCCTGCTGCTACGAGGTAGGCCACGAGGTGCACGCGGCGTTCGGCGCGCGATCGAAGACCGGCCTGCGTCGCGCGGCCCGCCGCATCGACCTGCGGGCAATCGCCCGCGAGCGGCTGCTCGAAGCGGGCGTGGCCGAGGTGCTCGACGCGCAGGCATGCACGATCTGCGACGAGCGCTTCTTCTCCCACCGGCGCGAAGGCGCGCGTGC
>DATHGU010000227.1:0-10733 GCA_035317495.1 Solirubrobacteraceae bacterium | reverse complement strand
GCCCTGCAGGCGAGCAGGACGCGCACGCGCATGGAGCGCCGCGGGATCTCCTTCGAGACGGACGCCTACATCCTCGACGGACACCTCATCTGGGGCGCCACGGCGCGTATCCTCGAGGATCTCCTGAAGCGGCTGCAGGCGAGCGGGCCCGACGGCCGGCTGTCGCTTTCCTAGCGGCGCCGGCCTCGTCGCTAGCTCGGCTGCGGCACGATACGTATGTACGGGCGGGGCTCCTCCCACCCGTCCGGATACGCCTCCTTGGCCTGGTCGTTGGAGACCGAGCCGGCGATGATCACCTTCTCGCCGGGCTTCCAGTTGACCGGTGTGGCGACCTTGTGGCTCGCGGTGAGCTGCAGCGAGTCGACCACGCGCAGCACCTCGTCGAAGTTGCGCCCGGTCGTCATCGGGTAGACGAGGATCAGCTTGACCTTCTTGTCTGGTCCGATGACGAACACGTTGCGCACCGTCTGGTTGTCGGCCGGCGTGCGCTCGAGCGGGTCGCCGGAGATGTCGGCCGGCAACATGCCATAGAGCTTGGAGACCTCGAAGTCGCTGTCGCTGATGATCGGGTAGTTGGGAGCGGTGCCCTGCGTCTCCTCGATGTCCTTGGCCCATGCCTCGTGCTTGTCGAGCGGGTCGACGGAAAGGCCGATGATCTTCACGTTGCGCGCGTCGAACTCGGGCTTGGCCTGGGCCATGTATCCGAGCTCGGTCGTGCAGACGGGGGTGAAGTCCTTCGGATGCGAGAAGAGCACCGCCCAGTAGTCGCCGATCCAGTCGTGGAATTTGATGCGGCCCTCGGTGGTGTCGGCCTCGAAGTCGGGGGCTGTGTCGCCAAGTTGCAGCGTCATTGATAGTCCAATCCTGATCGGCTTTACGGAAATTACCTATGAGGATAGCGAAGGCCGCCCGCCGCCTTGGTCCGGGGACGCGGGTTCGACCAGCGTCGCAGTGCGCCGGTCAGCCGCCGGCGAGCAGCGCGTCCACGGCGGCTGCCGCCGCGGCGATCCAGCATCCGTCGTCGTCGTCCTCGTCGCGGCCGGCATCGGCGCCGAGCACGACGAGCGGGATAGCGTTGCGCGCAGTGAGCTCGCGGACGATGCGCTCACCGCCCGCGAGCACGTCCGCGTCGACGGCGAGTGGTGGGATCCGGTCGGACGCGGCGCGGGGCGGCGCCGCGTCGTAGATCACGCCGCGCACGGTCGTGTCGATCGCCTGGCCGAGGAAGAACTGAAGGCGCGTGGAGTGCAGCGCGCGCACCTGCTCGGGCGGTCCGCTGACGGCGGCGAGCATCCAGCAGGCGATCGTGACGTTCTCGAGCGCGCCGCGCAGCGTGGAGAGGCGATCGGGCGTGCCGACCCAGCACTCCGCTCCGCTCGCCTCGATCGCCGCGCGGCCGGACTGCGTGCGCGTGCTCGCGCGTACGGCATGACCCTGGCCGACCATCCGCGCGGCGAACGACCGGCCCCGGCAGCCGCCGCCGACGATCAGGATTCGCGCCACGGCGCGCCATCTTACGCGCCGCTGGGTTGCGTCTCGCCTATGATCGCCGCGGGGTCGCCGCCAAGGCCCCGAGCACCCTGAGCGGCCGCATGGCCGCCGCGACGATCGGAAGAGCTCAGAGATGGACGAGCAGGACACAGCTGTGACGGACGACGTGGTCACGATGGACAAGATCGTCGCCCTGTGCAAGCGGCGTGGGTTCGTGTTCCCCTCCTCGGAGATCTACGGCGGGATCGGCTCGACCTACGACTACGGCCACTACGGCGTGTTGCTGAAGGCGAACGTGAAGAACGAGTGGTGGCGCGCGATGATCACCGAGCGCGACGACATCGTGGCGATCGACTCGGCGATCCTGCAGCACCCGCGCGTGTGGGAGGCCTCGGGCCACCTCGAGGGCTTCACGGACCCGCTGGTGGACTGCAGGACGTGCGGCCAGCGCTTTCGCGCCGACCACCTCGACGAACTTCAGTGCGGGCTCAAACCGTCCAAGCACCCCGGCGAAACCGACGAGTGCGACCTGACCGAGGCGCGCGACTTCAACCTGATGTTCGAGACGACGATCGGCCCGGTGAAGGAGTCGGGCTCGGTCGCATACCTGCGCCCGGAGACCGCGCAGGGCATCTTCATCAACTTCAAGAACGTGCTGCAGTTCTCGCGCAAGAAGCCGCCGTTCGGGATCGCGCAGGTCGGCAAGTCGTTCCGCAACGAGATAACGCCCGGCAACTTCATCTTCCGCACGCGCGAGTTCGAGCAGATGGAGATGGAGTTCTTCGTTCCGCCGGGCGAGGCGCCGGGGTGGTTCGAGCACTGGCTGGCAGAGCGCGAGCTGTGGTACACGAGCCTCGGCATCCGTCCCGACCACCTGCGCCTACGCGCGCACGACGCGGATGAGCTCTCGCACTACTCCTCAGGCACGAGTGATGTGGAATACCTCTTCCCCATCGGCTGGTCGGAGCTCGAGGGGATCGCCAACCGCGGCGATTTTGACTTGTCTCGCCACGCCGAGTACTCGGGCGAGAAGCTCGAGTACTTCGACCAGGGCACGGGCGAGCGCTACGTGCCGTACGTGATCGAGCCGGCCGCAGGTGCCGACCGCGCGATGCTGGCGTTCCTGGTGGACGCGTACGACGAGGAGGTCGTGCCCGGCGTCGGTCCCGACGGGGCGGTCACAGCCGAGCAGCGCACGCTGCTGCGGCTGCACCCGCGCCTCGCCCCGGTCAAGGCGGCGGTGCTGCCACTGGTCAGGAAGGACGGCCAGCCGGAGCTCGCGCACGAGGTCCACCGCTTGCTCCGCGCGCGCGTGCAGGCGGAGTACGACGAGGGCGGCTCGATCGGCAGGCGCTACCGCCGCCAGGACGAGATCGGGACACCGTTCTGCCTGACGATCGACCACCAGACCGTCGAGGACCGCACGGTGACGTTGCGCGACCGCGACTCGCTGGCACAGGAGCGCGTGCCGATCGAGGGCATCGCGGAGGAGATAGAGCGGCGCGTGACGGCGCCGTGGACGACGCCAAAGCTTCAATGAGAGGAGAGGTATGGACTTCGATTTGACCGACGAGCAGCGCCTGATCAAGGAAACTGCGCGCGAGTTCACCGACAAGGAGATCGTGCAGCAGACGCGCGAGAACGCGCGCAACCACCACTTCGACCTGGAGCTCGTGAAAAAGATCGCCGAGCAGGGCTACCTCGGCGCGATCGTGCCAAGCGAGTACGGAGGGGCGGGCCTCGACTACGTGTCATACGGGCTGATCGTCGAGGAGATCGGCCGCGGCGACTCGGCGATCCGCACGGTCATCTCCGTGCAGACCTCGCTGGTGTGCTCGGCGATCCTCAAGTGGGGAACCGAGGAGCAGAAGCACGCCTACCTGCCGAAGCTGTGCTCGGGCGAGTGGCTGGGTTGCTTCGGGCTGACCGAGCCGGACACTGGCTCGGACGCCGCCAACCAGCGCACGCGCGCGCGCAAGACGGACGCCGGCTGGGTGATCAACGGCGCGAAGATGTGGATCTCGATGGGCAACTACGCGAAGGTCGCGCTGACCTTCGCGCAGACCGATCCCGAGCTGGGCTACAAGGGCCTTGCGTGCTTCCTCGTCGACACCGACCAGCCGGGCTACAAAGCGCAGACGATCGAGCACAAGATGGGACTGCACGCGTCGGACACGGCATCGATCGCGTTGGACGACGTGGAGGTCTCCGACGAGCAGATGCTCGGCGGCGTCGGCGACGGGTTCAAGGTGGCGATGTCGGCGCTCGACTCGGGTCGCTACTCGGTGGCGGCCGGCTGCGTGGGCATCTGCCAGGGGTGCGTCGAGGAGTCGGTCTCCTACGCCAAGGAGCGCGAGCAGTTCGGGCGGCCGATCGCGAGCTTTCAGCTCGTGCAGGCGATGATCGCCGACATGGTGCTGAAGACCGACGCTTCGCGGATGCTCGTGTGGCGGGCGGGCTGGCTGAAGGACAAGGGCCGGCCGAACACGCTGGAGACGTCGATCGCCAAGCTGCACGCGACGGAGGCGTCGCTGGAGTGCGCGAACCTGGCGATCCAGGTGCACGGCGGCGCCGGCTACGTCGATGATCACCCTGTCGAGCGCTACTTCCGCGACGCGCGCGTGACGACGCTGTACGAGGGCACCTCGCAGATCCAGAAACTGATCATCGGCCGCGCGATGACTGGCGTGAACGCGCTCGTCCCCGCCTGACGCGGCGGTCAACCGCGCGATGTCCGATCAGCGGGGGGACGATAAGGATGAGAAGGCCGGCATAGCCGGCAAGGATGGTCGCGCAGCGAGCGTGATAGGGGTTCTCGGGGCGGGCACGATGGGTGCTGGAATCGCCCAGCTGGCCGCGCGCTCCGGTGCGCGCACGTTGCTGCATGACCCGATCGCGGACGCGCTCGCACGCGGGGTCGAGCGGGTCCAGGACGGGTTGGGAAAAGAAGCCGCGAAGGGTCGCCTGAGCGAGGAGCAGGCGGGCGCGGCGCGCGAGCGGCTGCAGGCGGTCGACGACCTCGCGCGGCTGGCGCCGTGCGAGCTGGTGATCGAGGCGGCTCCGGAGCGACTGGAGCTCAAGCACGAGCTGTACCGGAAGCTGTCGGAGATCGTCGGCGAGCATTGCGTGCTCGCGAGCAACACCTCCTCGCTGGCGGTCACGGCGATCGCGACCGCGGCGAGCCATCCGGAGCGGGTCGTGGGCATGCACTTCTTCAACCCCGCGCCGATCATGAAGCTGCTCGAGGTGGTCGCCGGAGAGCAGTCGTCGAGACGCGCGCTGGCGCTGGCGGACGCGACGGGCGCGGCGATGGGCAAGACGGTGATCCGCGCGAGCGACGGCCCGGGCTTCCTGGTCAACCGCTGCAACCGGCCGTTCGGGCTGGAGGCGCTGCGGCTGTTGCAGGAGCGGATCGCAGACATCGAGACGATCGATCGGATCTGCCGGCTGGAGGGCGGCTTCCGCATGGGCCCCTTCGAGCTGATGGACCTGGTCGGCGTCGACGTCGGGTTCGGGATCTCCAAGAGCTTCTACGAGCAGAGCTTCGGCGAGCCGCGCTGGCGTCCCTCGCCGATCACCGCCCGCTACGTCGCCGCTGGGTTGTACGGGCGCAAGAGCGGCCGCGGCTACTACTCCTACGAGAACACGGACGCGGGAACGGGGGCCGGCCGGGCGGGCGGCGGCTCGACGAGCGTCCCGCAGCGCCGCGCGGACCCCGAGCCGCTCCAGGCCGAGCGCCCGGGTCATGGCGAGGGGGTGATCGTGATCGCCGGCTCAGGCGTGCTTGCGGAGGAGCTGCGCCACGCCGCGGCGCAGGCAGGCTATGAGGTGCGCTCACCCCACGACCCGACGGGCGGGGTGCTGCCGGCGCTGATCGTCGAGTGTGACCGGCTGCCGGCCTCACGCGAGGGCGCCGCAACCGACTCGCGCTCGCGTGACGCGCGCGAGCAGTCCCCGCCGCAGGGCGGGGCGCATCTTCTGCTTTGCCAGGCGGGCTCGCTTGGCGCGCTCGACCCGGGCGGCAGCGCGGTCGGCTTTCACGTGCTCGCGCCGCTGGAGCACGCCGGGCTGGTCGAGCTGACGCGCAACGAGAGCTCCTCGCCGCTCGCCGCGGCGCGCGCCGAGCGCTTCTTCGCGGCGCTCGGCATGCACGTCGCGTGGGTCGCAGACGCGCCGGGGCTGGTGCTTGGTCGGATCGTCTGCCAGGTGATCAACGAGTGCGCATTCGCGCTCGGCGAAGGCGTGGGCGGCGCGCGGGACATCGACACGGGCATGGTGCTGGGCCTGAGCCATCCGCGCGGGCCGCTGGCGTGGGCCGACACGATCGGGCTCGATCATGTGCTGACGGTGCTCGAGTCGCTGTGCGATGAGTACCGCGAGGAGCGCTACCGGCCGGCGCCGGCGCTGCGGGGGCTCGTGCAGGCGGGGCGCCTGGGGCGCGCGAGCGGCGCAGGCTTCTTCGAGTACGACATCGAGCGCTGAGCGGCGCGGCCTCACGTTCGCGCGCTTGGAGACGTTCTACACACGTGAGCGCAGGGCCGCCCCCCTTCCAACGCTTCCTGGATGCGCAGCGCGACGTCGTGTGGCGCTTCCTCGTCTCGACGGTCGGCAGCTCCGAGGCCGAGGACTGCTTCCAGGAGACGTTCATCGCCGCGCTGCGCGCCTACCCGCGGCTGCGCGCGGACTCGAACATGCGCGCGTGGGTCTTGACAATCGCACATCGCAAGGCGCTCGACTCCCATCGGGCGCGCGCCCGGCGGGCGTTGCCGGTAGCCGAGCTGGCGGCGGCCGACGCGCGCATCGCGCAATCGCCCACTGCCCGCGACGAGACGCTGTGGGAGGCCGTCGGCGAGCTGCCGGCGCGTCAGCGCTCGGCGGTCGTGCTGCGCTATGTGGGCGACCTGCCGCACCGCGACATCGCGTCTGCGATCGGCTGCTCGGAGGAGGCGGCGCAACGCTCCCTGCACGAAGGACTCACAAAGCTGAGAAAGGTGGTTGAGGCATGACCGAGCACAGCACACGAGAGCACACGAGCATCGAGCGGGCGCTGCGCGATGGCGCGCCGGCCGGCGCGAACGGCGACCACCTGGCCGGCGATGTGGGCGAACCGGCCGTGGGCGGCCGCGCCGCGGAGGCCGCGCGGCGCCTCAGCGAGCGCATCGCGGCGCAGGGCCTCGCGGACGTCAGCTATGCGTCCGTCGACTCGCCGCTCGGCACTCTCCTTCTGGCCGGCACCAAGCGCGGCCTGGTGCGCCTGGCGTTTCCCGAGGAGAGCGTCGATTCGGTGCTCGAGCGCCTCGCGCGCAAGGTCTCGCCGCGGATCGTCGAGGCGCCGGCACCGCTCGACGCGGTCCGCCGCGAGCTCGAGGAGTACTTCGAGGGACGCAGAGAGCGCTTCGAGCTGCCGCTCGACTGGACGCTCGTCGGACCATTCGGGCGGCGCGTGCTAGGCGTCACCTCGCAGATCCCCTACGGAGGCGTGCTCAGCTACGGCGAGGTCGCCGCCGACGCCGGCAGCCCGCGTGCCTCGCGCGCCGCCGGCAACGCGCTCGGCGCCAACCCGATCCCGATCGTCGTGCCATGTCACCGCGTGCTGCGCAGCGGCGGCTCGCTCGGCGGGTACGGCGGCGGGCCGCGGCGCAAGCGTTGGCTCCTCGAGCTCGAGGGCGCTATCCGGGGCGATCGCTGATCGGACAGGGCGCCGCCTTGCGCGGCCGGCCTACCGGCTACGCGGGCTCGATGGCCGGAGCCTGGGCCGGCGGTGCCCACTGGGCCTCCGCGAGGTCGCCCTCGGGCATGCCCTCGGGCGTGGGAACCTCGGGGGTGTCGCGCAGGTACCACTCGGCGTCGAGCGCCGCCTGACATCCGGTGCCGGCGGCGGTGATCGCCTGACGGTAGGTGCGGTCGACGAGGTCGCCGGCCGCGAACACGCCTGGGCGGTTGGTGCGAGTGGACTTGCCCTCGGTTGCCACGTAGCCCTCCTCGTCGACGTCGATCTGTCCGGTGACGAGCCCCGACTTCGGCTCGTGGCCGACCGCTACGAACGCGCCGGTGATGGGAATCTCGCGCGGCTCGCCGGTCTCCGTGTTCGTAAGGGTCGCATGTCCGAGCGCGCCGTTCTCGCCGGCGACGAACTCGCGCACGACATAAGGCGTCAGCAGCTCGATGTTCTCTTGAGCGCGCGCTCGCTCGAGCATGATCTTCGAAGCCCTGAAGTCGGCGCGGCGGTGAACGATCGTGACCTTATGGGCGAACTTCGAGAGGAAGATCGCCTCCTCCATGGCGGAGTCGCCGCCGCCGACGATGATCGTCTCGGTGTCGCGGAAGAAGGCCGCATCGCATGTCGCGCAGTAGCTGACGCCGCGGCCGGCGAGCTGCTCCTCGCCGGGAACACACAGCTTCTTGTGCTCGGCGCCCATCGCCAGGACGACCGCGCGGGCGCGGTACTCGGTGTCTCCAACCCACACGCGGTGGACGCCGCCGGGCGCGCCGGCGAGCTCCACGCGGTCGGCGTCCTCGGTCAGCAGGCGCGCGCCGAAGCGCTCGGCTTGCGCGCGCAGCTTGCCCATCATCTCGGGTCCCATGATCCCGTCGGGGAAGCCGGGGTAGTTCTCGACGTCGGTCGTCTGCTGGAGCAGGCCGCCCCACGCGAAGCCCTCGATCACGAGCGGGTGCAGGTTGGCTCGCGCCGTGTACAGCGCGGCCGTGTATCCGGCCGGCCCGCTGCCGATGATGATCACGTTCTCAACGTCGCTCATACGATCTCCGATCTACACTTCACAAAGTAAAGTATAGCGACTGCGCCGAGGTTTTGCATCACCTGGCGCCGAGCGCTCCGGCCGCCCCTACCGATCCTCCGCGCGTCCCGGGCGCGGACGGCGTGCCCTGCTCCTCGCGCCACCGCGCGACCGTGCGACGCAACTGGAAGTATGCGATGGCACCAGGCAGCGTGGGCAGCCAGAATGATATGCCGCGGTAGGCGAGAACCGCGAGCACAGACAGGTTGAAGTCGACGCCGAACGCCGCGAACGCGCCGATCATCCCCCCCTCCACGCCGCCGAGCCCGCCGGGGAGCGGCAGCAGGTTGCCCAGCATGCCGACGAAATAGGCCATCCAGATGACGGTGAACGCGGGCGGCGACCCGAACGCATGGAACATCGCCCACAGCACGCTGATGTCAAAGCCCCACCAGGCCACCGCGCCCAGCATGCCGGGGTTGCGCGAGCGGATCAGGTCGATTGCGGTGCGCACGCCACTCGCTCCCAGCGCCGGCACGGTCACCGCGCGAGCCACCCAGCGCGCGAGGCGGCCCGAGCCGGTGGCCCGCGCCTCCAAGCGTCGCTCGACGTCATCCGGCAGCGTCGCCACGGCGGCGGCGACGCCGAGCAGGAGCGCGGCGACGATCGCGGGGACGACGGTGATCGCGAACGAGCCGCCGCCCGGAAACAGGCCCGTGCCCAGGCCGATGCCGTCGATCAGCAGCGAGCCCGCGTAGACCACGTACAGCAGCACGATGAAGGCCACCATCCGACAGGCGACGATCCGGGGCTCCATGCCGGAGCGCCGCAGCGCCCACGCTGTCAGCGCGATTCCCCCGGCGCCCGCAGCCGCGAACAGCCGCGTCGCGGCCAGGCCGGCCAGCGTGATCTCATAGCTCTCGGGCCAGCCGATGCGTCCGTGCCCGCGCACGAACACGGCGCGGAACAGCACCACATAGCCGGCGAACGACAGCAGCTCCAGGATCACGCCGATGCCGATCCACCAGCTGTTGCCGCGCTCGATGCGGTGCAGGGTCGTACCCACTCCGGCCAGCTTGGGCAGCACGAAGTAGAAGAACGCGACGGCCGTGAGGATGAACAGGCCGAAGGCGATCGCCTGCCGGCGCGTGACGACCACGCGCGGCATCTCCT
Organism: Solirubrobacteraceae bacterium; assembly: GCA_035317495.1. Lineage (GTDB taxonomy): Bacteria > Actinomycetota > Thermoleophilia > Solirubrobacterales > Solirubrobacteraceae > Palsa-744. The sequence continues at coordinate 1,332 of DATHGU010000227.1, read as the reverse complement.
CCTCGTTGGGACCTCCCGCCGCCACCCGCGGCACGGCTTGCTCGAGCTCCGCTTCGCTCATGTCCGCCTGCGCCTCGCCCCCCTGCACGCTCACCTTCCCCTCAGCCTCTCCCGTGTGCGATTGCCTCCAGTGTCCCGACCGCCCGCCCCAGGCGATTCGCCAGCGGGCCGGCACGCGGGCCCAGCCGGCGCACCGCGCCCGTCAGCGCGGCTCCCGCGAGCAGGTCGACGACATAGTGCTCTCCAAGGTAGACGAGTGCGAAGCCAAGCGTCAGCGCATAGGAGAAGCCGAGCGCGCCCGCGAGCGGTCCCACCTCTGCGAGCAGGAGCGCGGCCATCAGTGATGTGGCGAAGTGAAGCGAGGGCATCGCGGCCAAGGGGTTGCCTCCAAGGACACTGTAGAGAGGGCCCCAGCCGTCTCGCCAGAAGTGCTCGCCGTATTCGACCATCATGCGTCGCACGGCCAGGCTCCCGTTGACGTCGTGCGCCCCGGGCGCGCCTTCGGCGCCGGCTGCCGCGGCATACCACGGAGGCGCGGTGGGGGCCAGCCAGTAGAAGCTCGCGCCGACGTTGAACACCGCATAGGTCATCACCGCCGCGCGCGGGAAACGCGCGGGGTGGCGCACGAGCATGTAGGCGACGGCGCCATGCGGGACCATGAACCAAGACCAGTGGGCCCACACCAGCAGCCGATCGAGCGCGCGCCATTCGGGTCCGTTGGCACCTTGCCGGGCGAGGGCCCGCTGCAGGCGGACCGTCGGCAACTCGCCCAGCCCGAGCACGCGATCCGCGACGATCGGATAGGCGAAGTGCGTGCGGCGCTCCTGAGCATCGGAATCGTCGTGCGGCGACTTGTAGGCGGCCACGTACGCCCACATCTGAAGGCCGCATACGGCCACGTCGCGCACGCGGGAGCGGCGCATCGCGACGCAAAGGCCGAGCGGGGCGGCGAAGGCGACCGTCTGCGAGACGATCGGCGGTGCAGACACGCGCTTGCGCAGCAGCGGCGCGGCGATCCCAGCCGCCACCAGCCCCCAGGCGGTTGCTCTGAGGGCGACCTTGCGCACCGCGCCGAGTATATGGCGGCGCGCGGCGCGCGCCGAGCCGGCGTACTGGCGAGCTAGGAGGCGATCCCCCGGGACCGCGCCTGCGCGTCCGCCGCCTGCACGAGACCGCCGATCACGGGGCTCATCGCGTCGGCCTCGGGGTGCCATTGCACGCCGAGCACGAAGCTCCGATCGGGCAGCTCGATGGCCTCCGCCAAGCCGTCGATCACAGAGCTCGCGCTGACGTGCAGCCCTTCGCCGATGCGATCGACGCCCTGATGGTGGT
>DATHGU010000226.1:0-25682 GCA_035317495.1 Solirubrobacteraceae bacterium | reverse complement strand
GCACATCAGCGTGGCGGCCGGCAGCGTCGAAATCTCCACAGACTCGTTCTCGGAGGTCGTCAACCAGGGCGATCTGATCAGCTTCCGCGCGGATCGTCCCCACACCTATCGGGTGCTCGACGGCCCGGTTCGCTTGGTGTCGGTACACGAATACCCGCAGCGCTTGGACGCCTGAGCCCGCGGGGCGCGGGCCCGGCCGGCTCAGTATGAGCGCGGCAGTCCAAGCACGTGCTGTCCGACGAAGGCGGCGACTCGACGATCAGGCCCGGCGGGCGGTCGACCTCCGCGTGCTCGTCAGGCTCGTGCGAGTCGCCGTAGCTCATACGCGAGCGAGCGGCGTCGATCGCCGCGCGGTCGGCCAGACCGTGCCGGAGGGCCAGCGCGAGCGCCTGCTCGATGCGCGGCCCGGCGCGCTCGCGATCGCGCACGATCCAAACCACAGCGCATCCGGCGAGCGCGTACTCGCAGCCGATCTGCGCGCCCATCAGGCCGGTGCCCACGATCGCCACCGTCTCGCTCACGTCGCACGACCCCGATCGATCTCCGCCGAGCGTTTCATCCGCAGGAGGTTACGCGGCGCTATGTTTCAAACGCCGAGCCGTATGTCGAAGTGCTCCGTGCTCCTGTATCCAGCCAACGATGCCGGCCTCCCCGCAGACGCCCCCCGATCGCCCGGCCGGCCCAGCCGGAGGCGGCGATCGCCCGGGCGCGATCACGCGCCTGTTGATCTCGTGCGCCGACCGGCCTGGGATCGTCGCGGCGACGTCGCGGCTGCTGACCGACGCGGGGGCGAACATAGTGCGCTCGGACCAGCACACGACAGACCCGCGCGGCGGCGTGTTCTTCATGCGCATGGAGTTCGACCTCGAGCTGACGAGCGAGCGGCGCGCGGAGCTCGAGCGGCGCTTCGCGCACGAGGTCGGCGAGCCGCTTGAGATGCAGTGGCGCATGTGGGACGCGGCCGTGCCCAAGCGCGTGGCGATCCTCGTCTCGCGCGAGGACCACTGCCTGCTGGACCTGCTGTGGCGCTGGCGCCGCGGGCAGCTGGAGATGCAGCCGACGAGCGTGATCTCCAACCATCCGGACCTGCGCGAGGACGTGGAGTCGTTCGGGCTGCCCTACGTGCACGTGCCGGTCGCCGAGGGCGGCGGCGAGGGCCGCACGGCCGATGCGGAGCAGCGTCTTCTCGAGCTGCTGCGCGACGAGGTGGAGCTCGTCGTGCTGGCGCGCTACATGCGGATCCTCAGCGGCGCGTTCCTCGACGGGCTGGCCGCGCCCGTGATCAACATCCACCACTCCTTCCTGCCGGCGTTCGCCGGCGCCGCGCCCTACCGGCGTGCGAAGGAGCGCGGCGTGAAGCTGATCGGCGCGACGGCCCACTACGTGACCGAGGAGCTCGACGACGGCCCGATCATCGAGCAGGACACCGTGCGCGTGAGCCACCGCGACGACGTCGCCGCGCTCATGCGCCTCGGCGCGGACATCGAGCGCACCGTGCTCGCGCGCGCCGTGCAGTGGCATTGCGAAGACCGCGTGCTGCGAGCTGGAAGCACGACGGTCGTCTTCTGAGGCGCGCCGCCTGCACGCGCTACGGATGCGCGATGCGCGTCGAGGTGCCGAGCACCGTCAGCGTCTTCGTGCCCGTCACGCGTCCGCTGCGCCGCAGCAGGTCGATCACGCGCTTGAGGTCGTCGACGTCGCGCACGCGGATCCAGGCGAGCGCGTCGGGGTCGCCGGCGGTCGTGAAGATCGTCTGCACCTCCGGGATGTCATCGGCGATCCCCGCGATCTATCGACCGGCAGGTTGCCGGCGACGATCTGGAGCGCGCTCGCGCACCGCTACGTCGCCGGTCAGTTCGAGGTGCCGCAGGGCGGTCGCCAGGTCGCGCTCGTGTGCGACGCCGAGCTCGATGAGGGCGCGATCTGGGAAGCGCTCGTCGACCAGCTCGTGGCGCGGCTCGGCGAGCTGCTTGGATCGTCGACCTCAACCGCCAGTCGCTCAATCGCGTCGTGCCCGAGATCGCCGCCGGACGCATAGTCGCGATGTTCGAGGCGGCCGGCTGGCAGACGGTCACGGTGAAGTACGGCCGCCGCCTGCGCGCGCTGTTCGAGCGCCGCGGCGGGGAGGCGCTGCGCGCGCGTATCGACGCGATGCCCAACGAGGAGGACCAGCGCCGCCGAGGAGATCGTCGGCGTTGCCCTCGACCTGATCGCATGAACGCCCGGGACTGCCGGCCGATGTGAGGTCGCTGCTCGAGGCGCCCCTGCAGCTCGCGCTCTAGGCTTGCGAGATGGCCGGTCGGGCGGGGCTCTACTTCAGCCATCCCTCATCGCTCGAGCACGATCCGCGCGTGCACATGCCCGCGCACCCCGACACGCCCGAGCGCCTGCTGGCGATCGAGAGCGTGCTCGCCGCGCAGGACTGGCTCGGCTGGGCGCGGCGCGCGGCGCCGCCGGCCGAGCAGGCGCAGCTGGAGCTGATCCACAGCGCGCGGCTGATCGAGCAGGTGAGAAAACTTTCGCTCGCCGGCGGCGGCGCGATCGATCCCGACACGGCGATCGGCGAGCCCTCCTTTCGCGCCGCGCTGCACGCGGCAGGCGGCGCCTGCGAGATGACCCGCGCGCTGATCGCCGGCGAGGCGTCGCTGGGCTTCTGCGCGATGCGACCGTCAGGCCACCACGCCGAAGCCGATCGCGCGATGGGCTTCTGCCTGTTCAACAACGTCGCGGTCGCGGCGGAGTTCGCGATCCGCGAGCTGGGCGCACGGCGCGCGTTCATCCTCGACTGGGACGTGCATCACGGCAACGGCACGGCGGAGGCCTTCCGCGCCCGCCCGGACGTGCTGTTCGCGAGCATCCACCAGTCCGGCATCTACCCGGGCAGCGGACCGCTGAGCGACGTGGGCTCGGGCGCCGGCGAGGGCTACACGATCAACCTGCCGGTGCCCGCGGGCTCGCAGGAGGATCTGTGGCTGTCGCTGCTCGAGCACGTCGTGATCCCCGCCGCCCGCGCCTTCGAGCCCGACCTCGTGCTCGTCTCGGCCGGCTTCGACGCCCACCGCGCCGACCCGCTGGCGGACTGCGGCCTGGAGAGCGCGTCGTTCGCGCGCATGGCCCGTGCCGTGCGCGAGCTCGCCGCGCAGCGCGACGCGCCGCTTGGCGTCGTGCTCGAGGGCGGCTACGAACCGATCGCGCTGGCCGACAGCGTGCGCCAGACGCTGGTCGCGCTGGGCGACGGCCAGCCGCCCGAGTCGGTTGCGCCCGAGCCGCTGCTCACCGCGCGCGCGGCGGCGCATGTCGGCCAATACTGGCCGGTCTGAGCCGATCGCTCAGGGGGCCAGGCCGAACGGCGGGTAGCGGTCGGTGACGAGCACCACCGCGTAGCCGATCACGCGATCGTGCCAGCGGATGACACCCTGCACGTAGTCGAAGATCCCGCGTGGGTAGCGCCCGGTGAAGAGGATCGCGAACCACGCGCCGATCACCGCGAAGAACGCTCCGATGTACAGGACCAGGAGCACCACGTAGTGAGGGATCGCCAGAAACCACTTGACGAGCGGCAGCCAGCGGTTCAGGCCCTCCTTCGCGTCGGGGTAGGCGAAGTCCAGGTGCACCGACTGCTGCTCATCGGTCGAGGGGTAGCGGTCGTCCATCAGCGCCACGTAGATGCCCACCCGATTGCTGAAGCGCAGCAGCTGGAGGTTCCACTCATACCACCAGCGCGGGTACTTCTGGCGGACGAGGATCATCAGCAGTGGCGGAAGGAACAGCAGCCCCGCGCCGCCGAACGCAACCGTGCGTCCATCGCCGGCGTAGTTGCCGTAGCCGCCGCCGACGCTTGCGAGCACGATCGCGATCGGGATGACCGTGAAGATCCGCAGGGCGGTCGTCAGCCGGTCCAGATCACGATCGGGGTAGTCGACCGACAGGCTCACCGGGTAACGCTCGTCGATGTGCGGGGCGATCTCGTTCATCTTGCTGCCTCCTCGATTCGTTCCTGGGTCACGAAAACGTGAGGCGACGCTATCGGACACACCGGAGACGGGGATATGTCTCGTAGATACCGCCGTTCAGGTGCGCGCGACATGCGTAGGATGAAGACGTGCCCGACGAGCCATCGTCCGAACAGACGCGCGACCAGTCCTCCGCGGGCGCCAGTCGCGCGGACACGCGCCCGCCGCTGCCGCGCGACAAGCGCGGCTGGCAGGTCGCGCCGGCGCCCGACGGGCGCGGCATGCCCGAGCAGACGCCGAGCCGCCCGCCCGCGCATCGCCGTCCCGGCTTCCTGTGGTTCGTATTGATCCTGATCGCGGTCAACTGGCTGTCGCTGCTGCTGTTCCAGCCGAGCTCTGGCCAGCCGCGCATAACGGTGCCGTTCAAACCGTTCTTCCTGCAGGAGGTGCAGAGTGGCCAGGTCAAGTCGATCTCGACCAAGGGCGACACGATCCAGGGCACGCTGAAGGCGAAGGTGCGCTACCCCGCGCACGACAAGAAAGCGAAACCGACGACGCTCTTCGCGACGCAGGTCCCGACCTTCTGGAACGGCGCTCAGCTGACGGCGCTGCTGAAAGAAAAGAACGTGACGATCAACGCGAAGTCCCCGACCAGCAAACCTTCGCTGCTGGCCGAGCTGCTGCTCGGCTTTGGCCCGACGCTCCTGATCGTCGGGCTGTTCGTGCTGCTCGCGCGCCGGGCCGCAAAAGGCGGCGCGATGGGTGCCCTGGGCAACTTCGGGCGCTCACGGGCGCGGCGCGTGGATCCACAAACGATTCGCGTGACGTTCGCCGACGTCGCCGGGATCGACGACGCGAAGAAAGAGCTCTCGGAGATCGTCGACTTCCTGCGCCATCCCGAGCGCTACGGGCGGCTTGGCGGGCGGATGCCACACGGGGTGCTGCTGTCGGGCGCGCCGGGCACCGGCAAGACGCTGCTCGCGCGCGCAGTCGCCGGCGAGGCGCATGCGGCCTTCTTCTCGATCTCCGCGTCGGAGTTCATCGAGGCGATCGTGGGAGTCGGCGCCTCGCGCGTGCGCGACCTGTTCGCGAAGGCCAAGGAGGCGGCGCCGGCGATCATCTTCATCGACGAGCTCGACGCGATCGGGCGCTCGCGCCAGGGTTCGGTGGCGGTCACCGGCGCCAACGACGAGCGCGAGCAGACACTCGATCAGATCCTCACGGAAATGGATGGCTTTGAAAGCTCCGAGGCCGTCGTGGTGCTCGCGGCGACGAATCGCCCCGACGTGCTCGACTCCGCGCTGCTGCGACCGGGTCGCTTCGACCGGCGGGTCGTGGTGCAGGCGCCCGACCGCAAGGGGCGCAGGGAAATACTCGAAGTCCACACCCGCTCGATCCCGCTCGCCGAGAGCGTCGATCTTGATCGGCTCGCGGCCAGCTCCCCCGGCATGGTCGGCGCCGATCTGGCCAACCTCGCCAACGAGGCGGCGCTGCTCGCCGCTCGCCGTGGCCACGAGAAGGTCGAGATGAGCGACTTCACCGACTCGCTGGAGAAGATCATGCTCGGCTCTCCGCGTGGCATCGTGCTCTCGCCGGCCGACCGCGAGCGAACCGCCTATCACGAGTCCGGACACGCGCTCGTGGGCATGCTCACGCCCGGCGCCGACCCCGTCCGCAAGGTCTCGATCATCCCGCGCGGGATGGCGCTCGGCGTGACCCTCTCGACCCCCGACTCCGATCGCGTGTCGTACTCGCGCGAGGATCTCGAGGCGAAGATCCGCGTGTCGCTCGGCGGTCGCGTCGCCGAGGAGATCGTCTTCGACTCGATCACCTCGGGCGCCGAGTCCGACATCCAGCAGCTCACGCAGATCGCGCGCCAGATGGTCGGGCGCTGGGGCATGAGCGAGGCGCTCGGGCCGATCGCCGTGCTCCCCGTGGACGGCCAGGGCCCGCTGCTGCCCGGAGTGAGCGAGACCTCGCAGGAGACCCAGCGCCAGATCGACGAGGAGGTGCGCAGGCTCGTCGAGGGCGCCCACGAGGTTGTCACGCACCTGCTCAACGAGCACCGCGACCAGTTGGAGAGCCTCGCCCAAGCGCTGCTCAAGGCCGAGACGCTCGATGCGGTCGAGGCCTACGCGGCCGCCGGCGTGCCGGCGCACGAGGAAGAGCAGGAGGCCGTGCCTCAGCCGTTGGCGACCCCACGCTCGAGCGCGTAGGCCTGCTCGCCGGCGCTCGCGGTGTCGCTCGCACCGACGCCGCGCGGCAGCACGAGCAGGGAGCAGCGCGCGTGACGCTCGAGGTACTCCGAGGTGCTGCCGAGCACGAGGCGCTTGACCGGACCGTAGCCGCGCGAGCCGGCCACCAGCATGTCGACTTCGTCGCCGAACTGGGCGAGCTCCTCGCCGGTCAGGCCGTAGACCGCCTGAGCGTCGACATCCGGCAGCTCCCGCAGACGGGCGTTGGCCTCCTGCAGCATGACGTCGATGTTGTCTCCGATCGCGGCCGGCACGAGCCCGGCATACGCGTATGTGGGGATCGAGACGACTTCGAGCACGCGGATCGTGGCTCGCGTGGACTCCGCGAGCTTGCGCGCCAGCGCGAGCGCCATCTTGCTCTCCGGCGATTCGTTGTACGCGACACCGATCCTCGCGAGCGGAACGGGGTTCTCCGAGTAGCCGGCTGAGGCGATCGCCACCGCGCAGGGTGCGCCGTTCAGCGCGCCGCGCGTATCGTCGCCGAGCATCGCGCGGCCGAACGGCCCGCGACTGGTCGAGCCGACGACCAGCACATCGGCGCCCTGCTCCTCGGCCCGTTCGTGCAGGCCGCGGCCGGGGCTCGGTGCGACGACGCTCACGAGCTCGGCGTCCACGCCGGCGTCGGCGCGCTCGCGCTCGAGAAGCTCTTGCGAGCCCGCGCGTCCATCGTCGAGCGTCCCCGGGGCGATCGCGTGGGAGAGGTGCAGCCTGCCCCCGCGCACGTGTGCGAGCGTGATCGTTCCATCGGGATCGGAGAGTGGCGAGCGAGCGCGATCGCGTCGCGGCCGTTGGGCCTGCCGTCCACTCCCACCAGCACGTTCTTGAACATCGCGTCTCTCCTTGTCGGGGTGTACAGACAACGTAGGACGCCGGCGGACGAGAGCCGGTCCGCACGGCGCGAGTTGCGATCATGCGCGTGATGGGAAAGGCCCGGAAGCTGAGCGGCACGCAATACGAGAAGGAGCTCTTGCGCCTGCAGACCGAGCTCGTCTACATGCAGGAGTGGATCGTCGCGAGCGGACAGCGGCTCGTGGTGCTGTTCGAGGGACGCGACACGGCCGGCAAGGACGGCGTCATCAAGCGCATCACCGCCTTTCTCAATCCCCGCACGTGCCGCGCCGTGGCGGTCCCCACGCCGGGTGAGCGGGAGCGCACGCAGTGGCACTTCCAGCGCTACGTGGCGCACCTGCCGGCGGCCGGCGAGATCGTCCTGTTCGACCGCAGCTGGTACAACCGCGCCGGCGTCGAGCATGTGATGGGCTTCTGCACGAACGATCAGTACGAGGAGTTCCTGCGCTTCTGCCCGTCCTTCGAGCAGACGTTGCAGAACGACGGGGTCGTGCTCGTCAAGTACTGGTTGTCGGTCAGCGACGAGGAGCAGGAGCGGCGCTTCAAGAAACGCCTGTCGGATCCCCGCAAGCGCTGGAAGTTCAGCCCGATCGACCTGCAGGCTCGCGCTCGCTGGGTCGACTACGCCGAAGCCAAGGACCGCATGTTCGCCTACACCGACACCGAGCACAGCCCCTGGTACGTGGTCGAGGCCGACGACAAGCGCACGGCGCGCCTGAACCTCATCAGCCACCTGCTCTCGCTGGTCCCGTACGAGCATCTCGACGAGGCCAAGCGGGTCAAGCTGCCGCCGCGCCAGCGCCGCAAGTACCGGCGGCCGCCAAAGCGCACCGAGCGCCTGGTGCCGACGCGCTACACGGTCGGCTCCGGCTGAACCGCTCGCTGCGGCTGAATCGCCCGCTGCGGCTGAACCGCCCGCTGAGGCTGAACCGCACGCGCGGAGCAGGCCGATCAGGCCCGATCAGGCCCGATCAGGCCGAGTTCGCGACGGCGAGCGCCTCGATCACCTGGTCGTCGGACACCGGCGCGAAGTTCCAGTACCACCTGCCGACCCCGAGCAGCGGCTCGGGCGTCATCAGACACACCACCCGGTCGACCTCCTCGGCGAGCATCGACACCGATTCGTCCGATCCAACGGGAACGGCCACCACGATTCGAGCCGGGTCGCGCCTGCGTAGCGCACGCACGGCCGCCAGCACGGTGAGGCCCGTCGCGAGGCCGTCGTCGACGACTATCACGGTCCGCCCGCCGACGGCGACCGGCGCTCGACCGCCCCGGTAGCGCTCCACTCGGCGCCGCAACTCCTTCGCATCGCGCTCGAGCGCCTCGTCGAGCATCGCCTGCGTCATGCCGAGCCGGCCGGCGGATCGCGGGTCGAGCACGCCGGTGCCGTCCTCCGCGATCGCGCCCACCGCCAGCTCGCGGTTCCCGGGTGCGCCGACCTTCAGCACACCGAAGATCTCAAGGGGCGCGCCAAGCGCCTGCGCGACCTCGGCCGCGACGGGCACGCCGCCGCGTGGCAGCGCCACCACGACCGGCCGCTCCTGCGCGAGGTCCACCAACTCGGCGGCCAGGCGCCGACCGGCATCGCGACGATCTCGGAACCGCATAGCCCAGATGATGACCTGCCGCTACAGGTGAAGCACGACGCCCTGCGCCGCGACGCTGACCGCGCCCGGGCCGCCGCCGAGCCGCGACCCGAGCGCGTCGAGCGCGTCGTCGGTGCGGTCGAGCCGGTGGTGGAAGAGCGCCACCGAGCGCGCCCCGGCGCGCTTGGCCAGCTCGACCGGGTAGTCGGCGACCGCGTGACCGAAGTCGCCTTCCGCGGCGAGCTCGTCGGGAAGCAGCTGCGCGTCATGAATGAGCACGTCCACCTCCCCTGCGAGCTCGAGCGCAGCGGGGTGATACTCGCCAAACCCGTCCTCGCCGGGACCCAGGGCGGTCGGATTGTGATCGGGCAGGTAGGCGAGCGCAGAGTGTCCGTCGCTCACGCGGTAGCCGAACGTGCGCCCGCCCTTGTGGGGGATCTCCCGCGCGAGCACCGTGAAGCCCTCGAGTTGGCACTCTCCCGGAGAGATCGTCGCGAACGTCCAGCTCCCCCGCAGCTCGCCCGGCCCGATCGGGAAGTACGGCGGCGACATCAAGCCGCCGAGCGCCTCCTCGGCGCCCGCGCCGCTCTGCTGCTCGGGCACGACGACCGTGACGCGCGAATCCGCACGGTCTCCCGCGGCGAAGAACGGCAGCCCGTGCGCGTGGTCCCAGTGCAGGTGGCTGAGCAGGATCGTGCCGGCGAACGGCGCGCCGCCCAACGTCGCCGTGACCGCCTGCAGGCCGGTCCCCGCGTCGAGCAGCAACGAGGGCGCGCCGGCCCCGTCATGCGACAGCGCCACGCACGAGGTGTGCCCGCCGTAGCGGAGGAAGTCGACACCCGGCGCGGGGAGCGAGCCACGCACGCCGCAGAATTGCACCCGCAAACAGCTCAGCTCCGGTCGTGCCGCGCGCCCCAGGGCGGCGAGGTGATCGGGCTCGGTTGACGCATCGGCGGCCCATTATCTGTCAACCGCCCTGCGGTGTCCAGCATGGCCCGGATGGGGTCAGACGGCGGCGAGCCTGTTCAGGTCGTAGTCGAAGCCGGCTTTGCGCAGGTGCAGCAGGAGCTTCGGCCGCCAGGCGCCGGACAGGTCGAGCCGTACGTAGGCGATCCCCTCGAGGTCGCACGGCAGTTCGACGCCGTCCTCGTAGAGCACGCATACACAGCCGGGCGTGAGGGCCGCCACGAGGAAGCCCATCTCGAACACGACGCCCTGGCGCGCTCGCGGCGAGAAGTACGGCTCTTCCTCGGACTCCAGGCGCGGCGCGCCGACGTCGTCGGCGGTCAGCAGCACGACGGCGTAGCGCGAGCCGGGTGCCTGCGCGCCGAACTGCTCGACCAGCGTCCCGCGCTCGTTCTGCCGTTCGTTGAGGATCACGATCTCGTGCGAGCCGGTCTGCTCGAGCAGGCTGGCGACCGCCTGCCTCCACTTCTCGTTGCGGCCGTGCGCGACGACGACCTGCTTGGTCCCTGCGGCCATCGGCCCGAGCGAGCCGCCCGGCGCGACGTACATCGCGCTGCCGGCGTGTGGCGCGAGCTCCGAGCCGACGATCGGCGCTGGTGACAGGTCCGCGCCGACGGACGGCTCATGCGCGGCGCCGGCCTCCTCGGCGAGCCGCACGAGGGGCTCCGCGGCGGGGGCGTGCTGCAGGTCCGGCGCCGGCTGCGCGGCGGGCGCGGGGGACGATGGGGACGCGGCCTGCGCCGCGTCGGGCGCGGGCGCGGGCTCCGCCGGGTGTTGCTCCGGCGATGAGATCTCGGCCGCGCCGGTCGCGGCTGCGTCGGGCTCGACCTCGGGCGAGTCGCCGGGCTCGACGTCCGGCGCTGCGTCGGGCTCGGCCGGCTCGGCGCGCACGTCCGCTCCGGCGGCCAACTCAGCGGCGGGGGAAGGGGCGCCGTCGCCGGTGCGCTCGAACGCGAGCTCGCCCTGAAGCAGGTTCAGGACGTCGATGGCCGCCTTGACGCAGTTGAGATCGATCGCGTACTGCTGCTGCCAACGCTGCGCTCCGTCGGAGGGCGTCACGGCGCTCTTGAACTCATCCGCCTGCTTGGAGTTGCCATAGACGTGCTCGAGCGCGTTCACGGTCGGCTCGATCCACTGCTTGCGCGCGGCCTTCCAGCTCTCGTAGTCGCTGAAGTCGCCGACGAGGCTTGCGCGCTGCACGAGCGCCTGGCCCTGATCGAGGTACTGGGCGAGCAGCTCGTGGGCTATGGGGACTGACACGTTGAGCATCGATTGCCTAGATCAAACGCCGTTGCCGGGCAGCGCTCCGGCGGTCGAGCGGGCCGTGCAGCGAGCACGGACGGAACGAGCGGACCTGTGTGCTGGGCCTGAACGAGCGCACCCGCCGTCCGCCGCCGTCGTTTCGGAAGACGGCCTCTCCGACGAGGCGGCGCGTGTCCGCCCGCGTGAGGATCGCGGCCGCGACCAGATGCTCGTCGATCACGTATTGCGAGTCGAGCACCAGCTGACGTAGTAGTTGTGCTCGCTGCATAGCTGATCGCTGTCGTATCGGCAGCGTGGGGCTGCGCCCTTCACGGCGTGCGCGTCCTTAGACGAGCGTACGAACGGCCCGCGGGCGGGGAATGGCCATGGAAAATAGACTCCTGCCCAATGAGGGCGGCGGTGCTACACGACTACGGCGTTCCCGCGCCCGGCGAGTTCGAAGAGCCCGCGGCCGCGGTCGCGGCGGGCGCGGAGGGGTCCATCGTCGATGTGCTCGCCGCGGGGCTGAACCCGGTCGACGTCGCGATCTGCGCCGGGCGCTTCTACGGCGGTCGTCCGCCGCTGCCGTGCGTCGCCGGGCGCGAGGGCGTCGGACTGCTGGACGGCCGGCGCGTGTACTTCGACGCACCGGTGCCGCCCTTCGCCTCGATGGCCGAGCGTGCGCTGATCGACCCACGCTCGACGTATGAGGTGCCCGACGGGCTCGACGACGGGGTCGCCGTCGCGCTGGGCATCTCCGGGCTGGCCGCTTGGCTCGCGCTCACCTGGCGCGCCGAGCTCGAGCAGGGCGAGCACGTGCTCGTGCTCGGCGCCAGCGGCGTGCTCGGGCAGATCGCCCTGCAGTCGGCCAAGCTGCTCGGGGCCGCGCGCGTCGTGGCCGCGGCGCGCTCGGCGGACGGCCTGCAGCGTGCCTTGGAGCTGGGCGCCGACGCCGCCGTGGAGCTCGACGGGTCGGACGCCCTCCCCGCCGCTCTGGCCGAGGCCGCCGAGGGAAGGATCGACCTGGTCGTCGATCCCCTGTTCGGCGACCCATTCGTGGCGGCCGTCAACGCCGCCAGCTTCGGCGCGCGGATCGTGCAGATCGGCGCGGGCGCCGGCGCGGAGGCACAGGTGCCCTCGGCGGCGATCCGCGGGAAGATGCTCGTGATCATGGGTCACACGAACTTCGCCGCCCCGCCGGAGGTCAAGCGCGAGGCCTACCGCCGGCTGGCCGAGGCCGCCGCGGTCGGTCAGCTGCGCGTTGAGAGCGAGCGGTTCGAGCTCGAGCAGGTCGCCGAGGCCTGGGATCGCCTGGCCGCCGGGCCGCACCGAAAGATCGTGCTCGTCCCCTGAGGCGAGCCGCCCGAAACCCGAGGAGGAAGCCATGAGCGCGAAGTGGGGCAGCGAGCAGATCCCCGACCAGACCGGCCGCACGGCGATCGTCACGGGCGCCAACAGCGGCATCGGGCTGGGCGCCGCGCGAGAGCTCGCGCGGCACGGCGCGAGCGTCGTGCTCGCCTGCCGCAACACCCAGAAGGGCGAGGCCGCGCTGAAGGAGATCGAGTCCGCCGCGCCGGGCGCGCGACTCGAGCTGTCCCAGCTCGATCTCGGCAGCCTCTCCTCGGTGCAGTCGTTCGCCGAGCGCTTCCGCTCCTCGCACGAGGGAGTGGACCTGCTGATCAACAACGCGGGCGTCATGGCGCCCCCGCGCCGTGAGACCAGCGACGGCTTCGAGTTGCAGCTGGGGACCAACGTGCTCGGCCACTTCGCCTTGACCGCGCGGCTGATCGACCTCATGCAGGGGCGCGCCGACGCGCGCGTGGTGACCCTCTCGAGCAACGCTCACAAGTTCGGACGTATCCACTTCGACGACCTGCAGTCCGAGCGCCGCTACAGCCGCTGGCGCGCCTACGGCCAGTCCAAGCTCGGCGACCTGATGTTCGCCCTGGAGCTCGATCGCCGGCTCAGCGCCGCAGGTTCCACGATCAAGAGCCTCGCCGCACACCCAGGCTACGCCGCCACCAACCTGCAAACGGCCGCGCCGCCGGCGCTCGACCGGCTCGTCATGCGCGTCACCAACCTGCTCATCGCGCAGAGCGCCGAGATGGGCGCGCTGCCGACCCTGTATGCGGCCACCTACGCGGATCTGCCCGGCGGCACTTATGTGGGACCGGACGGGATCGGCGAGCAACGCGGCCACCCGCACGTGGTCTCGCCGAGCCGCGCCGCGCGGGATGAGGGCGTGGCGGCGAGGCTGTGGTCGGTGGCGGAGCAGCTCACCGCCGTGCACTTCGACCTGGGAGCGGGAGCCCCGGCCTGACCCGGCCGCGTGGTGCGCCGGCCGAGGCCCTACTTGCGCTTGGCCTGAGCGCTACTTGCGCTTGGCCTGGTGCTCGATGACCTTGCCGAAGGCGTCCTCCAGCTCGGTGGTCATGCGCAGCTTGAACAGCGCGAGGAGCGCCTCGGAGGCCAGCGGCCGCAGCGAGTCGACGCCCTCGATCAGCTCGTCCCAGCCCTCGTCCGGCTGGCCCGCCTCGTCGAAGGGCTCCCACAGCTCTCGCAGGAACAGCTTCGTGAAGTCGTGCGAGATCGAGTCGCAATGGCGGGCGATGCGCTCGACGAGCACGAGCGCCGCGTGCATCGGGATACCCAGCGCCACCACCTCCTCGGCGGCCCTGAGCAGCGCCGGGCTGGGGACTTCGAAGCGCTGGTCTCCCAGCGGGACGAGCAGCTTGAGCTTGCGCACCCGCTCGGCGTCCTTCGCGTCCACCTCGCCGAAGCGCCTGTCGATTTCCTCCGCGGTGATCACCTCGGGCGCCTCCGGCTCGAACGGAGTGGTGACCGCCCTGCGCAGCCCCAGCAGTCGCTCGGCCAGGCCATCCGATCCGCCCAGCAGTCGCTCGATCGAGGCGAGGTTGAAGCCGTCGGCCTGCAGGTCGAGTATCAGGCGCAGTCGCGCGACGTGCTCGGCGCTGTAATAGCCCACCCGCGCCCGCACCTCCGGCGGCGGCAGCAGCCCGCGCGTGTGGTGGTTGCGGATGTTGCGCACCGACATCCCCGCCTCGGCCGCCAGCTGCTCGATCGTCAGGTCGTAGCCCGACGGCGGCTGCTCGCCGGGGGCGGATTCCGACGATCGCTCCGCGCTCGCGGATCGCGATCTGTCCCCCTTGATGCTCGCGCCTGCCATCGAGATCTGAGGATACTGCGTTTCATGTGACCTCAAATGAGGTAACATCATGCTGAGTCATGACCGCTGCCCCGCTTCAAGAGCTCCACGACGGTACCCGGCGGGTCGTGCTCGATGGCTGAGCGCGGCGCCGTGCCCACGGTCTCGCCGACCACGCGCCGAGCGCTTCGCCTGGTGCGCTCGTTCACCTCGCCGCTGCTGCCCGACGACTACCTCGAGCTCGTCAATCCGCTGTGGTCGACGCGCGAGCTTCGTGGGCGCATCGAGCGCATCGAGCGCGAGACGGCCGACGCCGTCACCGTGCACATCAAGCCGGGATGGGAGTGGCCCGGCCACCGGCCGGGCCAGTACGTGCGGCTGGGCATCGCCGTCGACGGCATCCACCACTGGCGCGCCTACTCGCTCACCTCCGACCCCGGCCGCTCCGACGGCTGCATCGCGATCACGCCGAAGCTCGTCGAGAGCGGCAAGGTCTCGCCGTTCCTGAACAGGCGCGTGCGACCCGGGACGATCGTGCGCCTCGGCGGCGTCGAAGGCACGTTCGTGCTGCCCGATCCGCTGCCCGATCGCGTGCTGTTCATCAGCGCCGGCAGCGGCATCACGCCGATCATCAGCATGCTGCGCGGGCTGGCCCGGCGCGGCGCGCTCCGCGATGTCGCGCACGTGCACTGCTCGCGCTCCTCCGACGGCGTCATCTTCGCGCGCCAGCTCGAGACGCTGCAGGCCGCGCACTGCGGATACCGCTTGCACATGCACATCAGCGGCGAGCGGGGGCGCCTCGCCCCACATGACCTCGCCGCGCTGTGCGGCGACTGGGCCGAGCGCGAGACGTTTCTCTGCGGACCCCCCGGCCTGCTCGAGGCGGTCGGCGACTTCTGGCGCGCCGAGGGCGATCCGGCACGCCTGCACACCGAGCGCTTCCAGCCCGACGCGCACGTCGGCGACGGCGAGCGGGGGGTGGGCGGCACGATCCGCTTTCGCCGCAGCGGCGTCGAGGCGCGCAGCGACGGCGAGCAGCCGATCCTCGTCGCCGGCGAGCAGGCCGGCGCGTGCCTGCCGTTCGGCTGCCGCATGGGCAGCTGCCACAGCTGCGTCGGGAGGCTGCGCGCCGGCCAGGTCCGCGACCTGCGCACGGGCCGCGTGCACGGCCAACCGGGCGAAGTGCTTCGTACCTGTGTGAACGCGCCCGAGGGCGCGGTCGAGATAGACCTCTGAGCAGGCCGCGCGCAAGCCATCCAAATCATCAAAAAAAACGAGCAAAGGAACGAACCCACGATGTCCGCCACCCTCACCGAGCGACCCACACCGCCCCCCGCCGCCGCGGAGGCCGAGAGCCCGCTCGCGCGTCTGACCCCCGAGCAGCTCGAGGCGCTCCGGCGCGAGTTCGACGCGATCCACGACGAGGTCTACGCAGATCTCGGCGAGCGCGACGCGCGCTACATCCGCGCCACGATCAAGCTGCACCGCCAGCTCGTGCTCGGCTCGCGTGTGCTGCTGCTCGGATCGCGCCGCCGCCCCCTCTGGCTGCTCGGCACCGCCGCCCTGTCGCTCGCCAAGATCCTCGAGAACATGGAGATCGGCCACAACGTCATGCACGGCCAGTGGGACTGGATGAACGACCCCGACATCAACTCGCAAAACTGGGACTGGGACACCGCCTCGCCGGCCGACGCCTGGCGCCACTCGCACAACTACGAGCACCACACGTTCAGCAACATCCGCGGCAAGGATCGCGACCTCGGCTATGAGATCATGCGCATCGACCCGCATCAGCGCTGGCATCCCGTCTACCTCTTCCAGCCGCTCTACAACCTGATCCTGATGGGCTTCTTCGAGTGGGGCGTGGCGATGCACGATCTCAACTACGACGCGATCCGCGCGGGCGAGAAGTCGAAGGCCCAGGCACTGCAAGAGCTGAAGGCGATCGGCGTGAAGGCGCGCAGGCAGGTCGTCAAGGACTACCTCGCCTTCCCCGCGCTCACCGGCGCGCTCGCCGGGCGCGGCAGGCGGCGCGGCGCCTTCAAGTCCACGCTTGCCGCCAACTTCACCGCCAACATCGTGCGCAACCTGTGGGCGCACTCGATCATCTTCTGCGGCCACTTTCCCGACCAGACTTATACGTTCAGCGAGCAAGAGGTCGCGGAGGAGACGCGCGGCGGCTGGTACGTGCGCCAGCTGCTCGGCGCCGCCAACATCGACGGCAGCCCCGCGTTCCACTTTCTCAGCGGCAACCTCAGCTTCCAGGTCGAGCACCACCTGTTTCCCGACATGCCCTCCAGCCGCTACGCCGAGATCGCACCGCGCGTGCGCGAGGTCTGTCGCCGCTACGGACTGCCCTACAACACCGGCCCGCTGCACAAGCAGCTCGGCACCGTCCACCGCACGATCCTCCGCCTGGCCTTCCCCGGCGGGCGCGCGCGGCCCAAGCCGGCGCCGCACGGGGCGGCCTGAGGTCGCGGCGGCGCCGAGCGCGCCGGTGTGCGCTAGTCGGGCTGCGCCTCGCCCCAGACCGTCGCGATGAGCGACCGCGACCCGCCGGCGTTGCGGTGCTCGCACAGGTAGATGCCCTGCCACGTGCCGAGCGCCAGACGCCCGCCGGCGATCGGCAGGGACAGCGACGAGCCCAGTAGCGAGGCCTTGACGTGCGCGGGCATGTCGTCCGCTCCCTCCAGCGTGTGCGTCCAGTAGGGCGCGTCCTCGGGGACCGCATGGTCGAAGTAGGCGCCGAAGTCCCGCCGCACGTCCGGGCTGGCGTTCTCGTTGAGCGTCAGCGAGGCGGAGGTGTGGCGCACGAACAGGTGCAGCAGCCCCACGCTCAGCTGCGCGACCGGCGGCATCGCCGCCAGCACCTCGCGCGTGATCAGGTGGTAGCCGCGCGGCAAGGGGTCGAGCCTGATCTCGCGTTGCGCCCACATCGCCGCAACCGTAGCGCTAGCGTCTACCCAGTGAGCTCGCCCACGATCGACGAGCTGCTGCTCGCCGATGCGCCCGAGCGCTGGAGCGCGCTCGGGTTCACCGTGCTGGACGGCGCCGTGCAGCTCGGTACGGTCCGCCTGCGCCTGGTCGGAGCAGGCGCGGGGCGGGGGATCCTCGGCTGGTCGCTGCGCGCAATCTCCTCGACCGAGCTCGACGGCCTGCCGACGACCCGCTCGCAAGCGCCGCAGCCGGCCGCAGCGCCGCCACATGCCAACGGGATCGTGCGGATCGACCACGTCGTCGCGATGAGCCCGGCGCTCGATCGCAGCGTGCTCGCGCTGCAGAAGGCCGGACTGGACCTGCGCCGCGTTCGCGAGCAGCCGACGCCCGCGGGGGCGCCGCGCCAGGCGTTCTTCCGGCTCGGCGCGGAGATCCTCGAGGTCGTGCAGGAACCGCAGCACGTGCTCGAGCAGAACGGCGGACCCGATCGGCCCGCGCGCCTGTGGGGACTCGCGCTGCTCTCGCAGGATCTCGACCGAACCGTGCAGGCGCTGGCTGGCGCGGCCGGCGAGCCACGCCCGGCCGTCCAGCCGGGCCGGCGGATCGCCACGCTGCGCCGCGACGCCGGCCTCGCCCTGCCGGTAGCGCTGATGAGCGCTAGCGCCGCGGGCGCGGCTTAGCGCGCGTTCGCCTGCGCGCGGGTGGGCGCGGCGGCGCCGGTCGACCAGTGGCGAGCAGGGCGGCCTCCTCGCCGCCGATGAACGGCGCGAGCGCGATATAGGTCGCGGACGGTGTCAGCTCGGGCAGCTCGCGAATCCTGCCCTGCAGCGCATAGTGCACGCAGAGATCGAAGATGCCGCCAGCGATCGCCTCGACCGTCACCGCGGCCGGTGGAGTCTCCCCCGGCGCCTCGTCGAGGGCCGGCACGAGCAATCGCGCGAAGGCCGTCATTCCCGCGTTCGAGCGCTCCGCCGCGCGCGGTGTGGCGACCAGCGCGTCGAGCAGCGCGATGTGGGCGAACGACGGCTCGGTCGCGAGAAACTCGAACAGCGCCGCGATGCCCGCATGAATGCTCAGCCGCCAGTCGCTCTGCGCCGCATAAGCGCGTTCCACCATCGACAAGGCCTTGCCGTGGCCGATCTCATACGCGACCAGAAACGCGTCCTCCTTGCTCCCGTACTGCTCGTAGAAGACCTTCAGCGACACCGCCGCATGCTCGGCGATGCCCTCGACCTTCAGCTGCGCATAGCCGTCGCTGGCCGTCAGGTTCGCCACCGCGTCGAGGATCCGCGTGCGCTGGCTGTGCTCGACGTACTTGCGCGAGACGTTCTGTTCGCCGCGCGGCAGCCCGCGGCGCCCGCCGAGCACTGGATGCGGCGCGAGCGTCCCCGGCGCCCGTCCGCCCTCCAGCAGGCTCGATCGCCGACGGTCCTCCGCCAGCGGACTTGGCTCGGCGAGGATCGCCGGCGGCGTGGGGTAGTAGGAGGTCGCCCAGCTCGTCAGGTCCGGGACGAGCGCGAGCAGCTCGGCGTCCTGTCCGCGCAGCACGCGGCGGTAGAGGACCCTGTTGAGGCCGCCGATGACCGCCATGAGGACGGTCTCGGAGACCGTGCCGTCGCCCGGAGCCAGCTCCAGCGCGTCGCGGATGAAGCGCTCATAGCGTTCGAGCGAGCGCTCGCGGCGGGCGATTCCCGGCGGTCCGACCGCGGCGATCTCCAGCAGGCTCAGCCGCAGCGCCCCCGGATTGTCGATCACCGATTCGAACAGAGCGCGGATCGCCGCTTCCACGCGCCCCGGCCATCCATGCGCCTGGCGGTAGGCGTGCTCGACCCGGCGCATGCCCTCGTCGGCGATCATGTCGAACGTCACCAGCAGGCACTCCTGCTTGTTCGCGAAGTGCTCGTAGAACGTCTTGCGCGAGACGCCCGCTCGCGCGATCACGTCGGCAACGCGCGTCGCGTGGTAGCCGTTGTCGGCGATCTCGTCGATCAACGCCAGCGCCAAGCGCAGGCGCTGGGCGGCGCGAGAGCGCTCGCGGTCGCGCGCTCGCGACCTGGTAGGGCGGCGCGGGCGACCCGACGGTTTGCGCGACGGCTTGGCCTCTGGCGGCATGGTTGATTGTCAGCCGGCGGTGTCGCTGAGCGCACAGACGACCGGCTTTGCGCGCGCAGGATAACTCTCTCGCCGGTCCGCCCGCGCCGGGCTCTCCCCCCCGATCGGAGGACGCGCGCTCGCAAAGCGACCGCATGTTTGCGGATATCGAACAGTTGATATAGAAACATCTGCCTACTTTACGCTTGACAGCCACCGGCCGATATGCGACATTCGCGGGTGCCCGCCCGACGCGCTCTTGCGCGTGAACAGAGGAGGCCGGACCGAAGCACCTTTGATCGGGAACCACAAGCTTGAGTGTGACCAACCTCGTCCGGTCACCTTGAGGAGCGCTCGGCGCTGCTCCCTGTTCGCGCCGCGCCGCTGCCGGCGGGCGCCGTGACCTGGCTCGGTCGCGGCGCCCAACGGTCTATCGTACGCCGCCCGATGAGCTGGGACTTCTCCACCGACGCAGATTTCCAGGAGCAGCTCGACTGGATGGACGAGCTGGTCCGCCGCGAGATCTGGCCGCTGGAGGCGATCTGGCACGAGCTTGGCCTGGAGGGGTTGCGCGAAGCGATCGCGCCGCTGCAGGAGCAGGTCAAGGCGCGCGGGCTGTGGGCGACGCACTTGCCGCCCGAGCTCGGCGGGCAGGGCATGGGCCAGGTGCGCCTCGGCTTGATGCACGAGATCCTCGGCACCTCGCCGATCGCGCCGCTGGCGTTCGGCAACGCCGCGCCGGACTCCGGCAACTCGGAGATCCTGGCGATGGCCGGAACGCCGGAGCAGAAGGAGCGCTGGCTGCATCCGCTGCTCGCTGGCGACCTGCGCAGCGCGTTCAGCATGACGGAGCCCGACACCCCGGGCTCCGACCCCACGCAGCTGAAGTCGCGCGCCGTGCTGGAGGCCGCGGGCGGTGGCGAGGAGTGGGTGATCGACGGGCACAAGTGGTTCTCCTCAAACGGCTCGATCGCCGACTTCCTGATCGTCATGGCCGTCACCGACCCCGACGCGCGCCCCTCGCAGCGGGCCTCGATGTTCATCGTCCCACGCGACGCGCCGGGTGTCGAGATCGTGCGCGACGTCCCCACGATGGAGCACCCGTGGGAGCAGTTCGGCGCCTACGGCGGGCACTCGGAGATCCTCTACGAGAACGTCCGCGTTCCCGCCGAAGCGCTGCTCGGCGGCGTCGGCGACGGGTTCATGCTCGCCCAGCAGCGCCTCGGGCCCGGGCGCATCCACCACTGCATGCGCTGGCTCGGCGTCGCGCGCCGGGCCTTCGACATGATGTGCGAGCGCGCGACCTATCGCCAGGCGCACGGCTCTCTGCTGGCCGACAAGCAGACCGTGCAGAACTGGATCGCCGACAGCGCCGCGGAGATGCAAGCCGCGCGGCTGATGACGCTGCACGCCGCCTGGGTGATGGACACGCAGGGCGCGCGCGCGGCGATGGTCGACATCGCGCTGATCAAGTTCTACGGCGCCAAGGTCCTGCACGACGTCGTCGACCGCGCCTTGCAGACGCACGGCTCGCTCGGCTACTCGACCGACCTGCCGCTCGAGCAGATGTACCGCTTCGCGCGCGCCGCGCGCATCTACGACGGGCCGGACGAGGTCCACCGCCAGACGGTCGCGCGGCGCATCCTGCACGGCTACGCGCCGCCGCCCGGCGAAGTCCCCTCGGAGCACCTGCCGACCCGTCGCGAGCAGGCGCGCGAGCGCTTCGCCGACCTGCTCGGGGCGCTGACCGCCAACGACTAGGGCGATCGGCGCCGGCTCAGCGTTCGCCGCCGCCGCGGCGCAGCAGCACGACGTACCAGATCGTGATCACGACCAGCACGCCGAGCGGCAGCGCGAGCGTGAGGATCGAGCCGGTGTGGAAGTGCGCGGCGATCGGGATGGCGAGCTGCGGCATGGATCCTCCTAGTGGCCGCTCGCGAGCCGCGCGGCCCGGGTTGGACCCGGCGGCGCGGGCGCCAGCCAGCGATGGACGTAGGCGAAGATGACGATCACGAACGTGATCGAGCCCGGCACCCACATGATGCCGGCGGCGATCTGCTGATCGGTCAGCGCCGAGATGCCGCCCGGACGGCTCGCCTCGTGCGCGTAGGACGCATACAGCGGGTGGGGCGCCAGCGCGAGCACGACCGCGAGGATCCAGCTGACGACCATCGCCCCGATCAGGTAGCCGACGCGCTGCACCGCGGACAGGCGCGCGTGCAGCGGCGGCGACTCGATCACCTGCTTCCAGAACATCAGCGCGGTCGCGAAGAACAGCGTGTGCTCGAGCGCGTGCAGGGCGTTCGAGCGCAGCGTCGCATCGAACAGCACGGGCACGTGCCAGGCGAGCAGCACCCCGCTGAACGCCAGGAAGCCCGCCGGCGGGCTGCCGAGTGTGCGGCTCAGGCCACGCAGCCATCGCGTGCGCTCGCCCTGGCCGAGGCCTCGCGCGAGGGGGCGGCGCACGCCGAGCGGCAGCGCGCGCCACAGGCGAATCCACGGGCGGGCCAGCACGATCAGGGGCGGCGCGAGCACGATCAGCAGCACGTGCTGGACCATGTGCGCCCAGAACAGCTGCTCTGAGAGGATGTCCAGCGGCGAGCCGAGCGCGATCGCGAGCACCGCCAGGCCGGCGTAGAAGGACGCGCCCTGCCGGCGCCGCGCGCCTCGCTCGCGCGCCGGGGTCAGCGTGCGGCGGTCGCCCAGCCAGAAAAGGATCGCGAAGACGACCACGAGCACCAGCGGGGGGTCGAACGACCAGTCCCAAAAACCGGGCGCGGCTGTCGCCCCGGCGAGCATCACAGCAGGTACAGCGTCACGTAGGCGATCACCCCGAGGGCGGCGAGGTAGGACCAGAAGAACACGAACGCATCCAACCCCGGGGCGATCAGCCGGTCGGGGTCCTGTATGTCGCCGTGCGGGTGCGCCGGCGCGCGGCGGGCGCGCAGCTCGGTGGCGATCTGCGTCTCCAGCCAGTACATCGTGCTGAGTGCCGCGATCGCATAGAAGGCCGTCCACGCGCAGAACACGCTCGCGTAGCCGCCGTCGGTCGGGCCGAAGTGCTGGACGGTGTACTCGATGCACTGCAGCGCAACGGCGGCGAGTCCCAGCAGCAGCGAACCGCTCGCCGGGGTGAGCCATCCGCGCGACTCGGCTTTCATCTGACGGCCGGCGAGGATCGCCAGCGCGGCGCTGAGCAGCACGCAGGCGACGATCGCCGCGCCGAGGCCCTGGTCGGCTTTGACATTGCCTGTGTGCCACTGGTGGTTCTCGTTGAGCGAGCGCAGGTAGAAGTAGGCGAACAGGAAGGCGAGGAAGAAGAACGTCGTGGCGCCCGCCAGCAGCCGGCCGGCGATGTACAGCGCGCGCGCCCCCACGTCGGGCGGCTCGGGCGGGATCTCCACGCCGTGCGCGACCGGCGGGACCATCCTCCCCAGCGGGCGGTCTTCGGGCGAGGCCTCCACGCTCACACCCCCGCCGCGGCCGGCTCGGCGCCGCCGGTCGGTCCTCTGGCCGGAAGCGGCGTGCCGTAGTCATACGGATCGGAGTCGATCACCGGGATCTGCTCGAAGTTGTTGACGGGCACCGGCGTGGGCACCTGCCACTCGAGCGACTTCGAGCGCCACGGGTTGGCCGCTGCGGGCAGGCGCGCGACGAGCATCGAGTAGACGGCGTTGACGAGGAAGATCAGCATCGAGACGCCGAGTACGAAGGCCGAGATCGAGACCCACACGTTGAGCCCGTGCAGGTTCGGCGCGTAGCTGGAGACGCGCCGGGGCATGCCCTCCATGCCGAGCACGAACAGCGGCAGAAACGTCGAGTTGAACGAGACGAACATCAGCCAGAAGTGCCATTTCGAGAGGCGCTCGTTGAAGCGCAGTCCCGTCATCTTCGGCACCCAGTAGTAGATCGCGGCGAAGAACGTGAAGATCAGCCCGCCCAAGATCGTGTAGTGGAAGTGGGCCATGACGAAGAAGCTGCCGTGCGTGTCGGTGTCGCTGGGGGTGTCCGACAGGAACACGCCGGAGAGCCCGCCGATCAGGAAGTTGAAGGCCCACGCCAGGCAGAAGAGCATCGGCACGCTGAACGAACTTCGCGCCTTCCACAGCGTCCCCATCACGCACAGGAAGATGAACCCGGTCGGTATCGAGATGATCTCGGTGGAGAGCATGTAGAAGGGGCGCAGGTCGGCGTTGATGCCGCTCACGAACAGGTGGTGCTGCCACACGAAGAAGCTCAGCAGGGTCACGCCGAGCATGCCCGAGACCGCCAGCCGGTAGCCCCACAGCGGCTTGCGCGTGAAGACGGGCAGCAGCTCGAGCACGATGCCGAAGCCGGGCAGCGCGAGGATGTAGACCTCGGGGTGCCCGAAGAACCAGAAGAGGTTCTCGAACAGGTAGGAGCTGCCGCCGCCGGCGGGCACGAAGAACGTCGTGTTGATCGTGCGGTCGAGCGCGGCCATCGCCAGCGTGGCGATCAGCATCGGCGCGGCGAGGACCATCAGCACGGATGTCGCGAGCACCGACCACACGAAGATCGGCAGCCGCGACCAGGTCAGTCCGGGCGCGCGCATCGTGATGATCGTGGCGATCATGTTCAGCCCGAGCAGCGTCATCGAGAGCCCGACCAACGCGAAGAAGCAGATGTAGGAGTCCATGCCCATCACCGCCTGGTCGTTGAGCGGCTCGTAGCCGGTCCAACCCGTGGGGAAGCCGCCGAAGAAGATCGTCGAGACGAGGATGAAGCCGGCCGCCATCAACAGCCAGAAGGTCAGCGCCTCGACGCGCGGGAAGGCCATCCGCCGGGCGCCGATCATGATCGGCACGAAGTAGTTGGCGAACGGCCCGAGCACGGCCGAGGTCATGACCCCCATCATCATCGCCCCGTGCATGCCGACCAGCGAGAGGTACTGGTTGGGGGCGATCGTCGTCGGCGTCGAGTGCAGGAGCTCGGTGCGGATCAGCATCGCGTTGAGCCCGGCGATGAAGAAGAACAGCCCGATGCCGACCATGTACTGCATGCCGACGACCTTGTGGTCGGTGCACAGCCCGAAGTAGCGCCCGATCCCCTCGTCCTCCTTCTCGCGCAGCGAGGCGGGCTTGCCGAGCAGGCGGGAGACCGGGTAGTTGGCGAAGCCCAGCCCGATCAAGAAGCCCGCCACGCCGAACAGGTAGGCGAGCAGCAGCGCGACGTCGTTCTCGTCGGTCGCCGAGATGAATTCGAAGCTCTTGCCCGTCGAGACCTGATGGCCGATGAACCAGCCCAGGTAGTAGCCGCCGACGCCCAGCACGACGGCGCTCAGCAGGTTGAAGCCGATCAGCCGCCGCAGGAGCGGGCGGCGGGCGGGTGCGGGCTGGGAGTGGGAGTCGATCGTCGTCGTGCTCATTCGGCGCGCCTCGTGGGTTCGGGGAGGTAGGTCTTGCTGTACGGCGGCAGCGCCTTCGTGGCCGCGGCGTAGGTCGCCTGCTGTTCTGCGATCCAGGCGTCGAACGCGGCGCGGCTGACGACGTGTCCGTGGTCGAACATCGCGCCGTGCCAGATGCCGCACAGCTCCGAGCAGCGCACTTCGAATGTCTCTTCGCGCGTGGGCTTGACGAACACGACGTTGTCGATGTTCGGGTTGGCGTCGGCCTTCACGCCGAGCTGGTAGGCCCAGAAGGAGTGGATCACGTCGAGCGAGGTCACGTGCAGCTCGACCATCTGGTTGACCGGCAGCTCGAGATGCGGGACCTCCACGCCGCCGTATTCGGGGAAGCGATAGGTGAACTCCCACTGCTGGGCGATCACCTGGACCTGCAGCTTCTTGCCGCCCGGCACGGCGACCGGCGAGGGCCCGCCGCCGGAGCCCGAGCCGTCTTCCTCCAGGCGCACCGTCCCGTAGGCCGCGAGGGCGAGCACGAGCAGCGAGGTCACGACGATCCAGACCGTCTGGATGCGCTGGTTGCCGCGCACCGCGGGGCCTTCCAGCACGCCGCCTTTCGGCTGGCGAAAGACGATCACCGCGTAGAGCAGATACAGCACGACGAGCAGCAGCACCGGCGTGGCCATCCCCAGCAGCACCGTGTTGTCGGTCACGTGTCCGGAGGCCTGTTCGGAGCCCTTGCCGGGGGGCAGGATCGGACCAAGCAGGACGATCACCAGCGGTGTGGCGATCAGCGAAGCGACAACCCACAGGATCGTGAAGCGACGCGCGTGGTTGGGCTCGGCCATCGCTAGGAGACGTCCAGGAAGCCGTCCATGTAGCCGAGCGTCTGCATAGGTCCCCCTCCTCCGGTGAGGAAGCCCGCGGCGCAGGGCACGAAGCATTGCCAGTGGTAGCGGCCCTTCTTGCCCGTGTGGATCGTGAAGGTGATCGTGCGATGCGCCTCGGACGTCGTGCACGGGGCGAATTCGCACTGGTTCTTGGCTTCTTCTTCGACGCCCGGGAGCGGCACGAGGATCCCGAGTTCGGGCACCGCGAACGTGTGCGAGGCTTCTTCGGGGTCGATCGCGTTGATCGTCTTGCCGTCGACGGTCATCGTCTTGCCGACGGTCCCCTGAACTTGGGAGAGGAACGGGTTGCGCAGGCCGCTGTCGCCGTCGTACTGCAGCACGGTGATCTGCACGTCGGAGTTGGCAGGCACCTTGAAGTCGG
>DATHGU010000225.1:0-2988 GCA_035317495.1 Solirubrobacteraceae bacterium | reverse complement strand
ATCGTCCTGAGCGAGGCAATGCGCGCGTTCTCGCTCGAGCAGGTCGAAGTGTCCGAGCACGACATCCTGCACGGCGCCGCGCTGCGGCTGGCCGGCGTCGGCTGAGCAGACCGGCGGCGGCTCAGGCGAGGTTCGACTTGCGCGGATAGACGACGCTCGGGTCTGTCAGCACGTTCACGAGCGCCGGCTTGCCCGAGGAGAACGCGCGCTCGAGCGCCGGCCGCACGTCCTGCGGTCGCTCGACCAGCTCGCCATAGCAGCCGAGCGCCTCGACGAGGAGGTCGTACCGCGTTCCCGGTCGCAGGTCGGCCGCGACCGAATAGCCGTAGAGGAACTCCATCGGATGCTTCTCGAGCGCCCATATGCCGTTGTTGCCCATCACGCCGACCACGTTCACGCCGTGGCGGGCGAGCGTGTCGAACTCCATCCCCGAGAAGCCGAATGCGCCGTCCCCGAGCATCAGCACGACCTGGCGCTCGGGATGCGCGAGCTTCGCGGCGAGCGCGTAGCCGGGTCCCGTGCCGAGGCAGCCGAACGGCCCCGGATCCAGCCAGCAGCCGGGCTGGTAGCTGTCGATCACGCGCCCGGCGTAGGAGACGAAGTCGCCGCCGTCGCCGATCACGATCGCGTCGCGATCGAGCATCTGCCCGAGCTCGGCATACAGGCGCATCGGGTGCAGCGGCGCCCGCGCGTCCTCGCGCTCGGCCCGCTCGGCCTCGCGCCGCTCGGACTCTGCGGCGCGCAGATCGGCGATCCACGCCTCGCTCGACAGCGCCTCGGCGCCCGCCGCGGCATGCAGGTCCGCGAGCGCCTGCGCAAGCCCGCCGTAGCACTCGGCCGCCACGGGGCGTGGATGAGGGCGCTCGGGCTCTGCCCCGTCGACCACGACGATCTCCGTCTCCTCGCCGAAGGCCGCGCCGAACGCGAGGCGGAAGTCCATCGGCACGCCGACTACGAGCGCCACGTCGGCGCCCTTCAGGCCCTGCGAGCGCGCCCGCGAGAAGAACAGCTCGTGATCGGCCGGCACGCACCCGCGCGCGAGGCCGTTGAGGAAGACCGGGATGCGCAGCGTCTCGGCGAGCGCCAGCAGCTCCTGCTCGCCGTGTCCCCAGTAGAGGTCCGTCCCCGCCATGATCACCGGGCGCTCGGCTTCTCGCAGCAGCCCGCCGGCCTGCTCGATCGCCGAACCCGTCGCGCGCTCGAGCACCGCCTCGCTCGGCGTGCCGTCGAGCTCGGGCGCCTCCATGATGACGTAGTCGAGCGGGAAGTCGAGGAAGGACGGTCCGCCGTGCGGGGCGAGCGACGCGCGGAAGGCTAGATCCACGAGCCCCGGGATCTCGTCGGTCGCCCCAGCGGTCGCCGCGAGCTTTGTCAGCGGACGCACGAACGGCACGTGGTCGATCTCCTGCAGCGAGCCCTGACCCCAGCGCATGGCCGGCGCGCGGCCGCCGAGCACGACGATCGGCGAGTGGTTCGCCTGCGCCGAGGCCATCGCGCTCATCCCGTTGGTCACGCCCGGTCCCGCCGTCAGCGCGCACACGCCGGGCTCGCGCGTGACCTTCGCCCAGCCCTCGGCGGCGAACGCAGCGGTCGACTCGTGGCGCACGTCCACGATCTCGATGCCCTCCTCGCGACAGCCGTCGTAGATCGAGAACAGGTGCCCGCCCGACAGCGTGAACAGCCTGCTCACGCCGTGCGCCTTCAGCCGGCGCGCGATTAGGCGCCCGCCGTGAAAGGTCTCAGTGTCCTGCATGCTCTCGGCTGACACCGCCGCGACTCTACCCGTTCAACGTGCGCGTCAGATGCCCGGGGTGGGATTCGAACCCACGTGCCATGTAGGCCATCGATTTTAAGTCGATTGCGTATGCCATTCCGCCACCCGGGCAAGTGCTCCCGCTCCCAGTCTATGGGAGCTTCGTTGCGACTCCAACGAGCGCAACTCGGGCGTTGTTACCGTGTATTTAGGTCTGGATGAGGTAATAGGGCCCCTTATGGAGGTCTCCGCACTTACACACTCGAGCGCCGCGCCCGCCCTGCGGGGCGCATCGCCGCTGCTGCGCCTGCAATCCGACGAGCGGCTGATCGCGCTGACGCGGCGCGGCCAGCACGCCGCGTTCGAGGCGCTCTGCGCGCGCTATCAATCGCGTCTGCTGTCCTTCTGCCGGCACATGCTCTCCTCGCGCGAGGACGCCGAGGACGTTCTGCAGGAGGTGTTCGCGGCATCGTTCAACGCGGTACTCGCCGACGACCGCGAGATCAACGTTCGTCCATGGCTGTACCGCATCGCGCGCAACCGCTCGCTCAACCACCTGCGCCGTGCGTCGGCCGTCGGCGTCGACTCGATGGACGTGCACTTCGCCGACCACGGCATGTCGACGGGCGACCGCGCGATCCGCCGCGAGAGCTTCCGCGAGCTGCTCTCCGACGTCCATCAGCTGCCCGAGACGCAGCGCACGGCGCTGCTCCTGCGCGAGATCGACGCGCTGTCCTACGAGCAGATCGCACTGGCGATGGAGACGACCGTGCCGTCGGTCAAGTCGCTGCTCGTTCGCGCCCGCATCTCCCTCGCCGAGGCCGCCGAGGCGCGCAAGCTGAGCTGCGCCGAGGTGCGCCTGGAGCTCGGAGAGGTCGCGGAGGGCCTCGCCAAGCTGAGCGCCCCGGCGCGGCGCCACGTGCGCGACTGCGACCGCTGCCGCTCGTTCAAGAAGCAGCTGAAGCAGAACAACCACGCGCTCGCCGCGATGCTGCCCGTCGCTCCGCTGCTGCTCTTCAAAAAGCTCCTGCTGGCCAAGCTCGGCTCCGCCTCGGCGAGCAGCGCGCACGTCGCCGGCGGAGCCGGCGCCACGATGAGCGCAGGCGCCGCCGCCGCCGGAGGAACGAGCGCCGCCGGTGGCATCTTCACGGTCGGAGCCGGAGCGCTCGCGACGAAGACCGTCGCCGGCCTCGCGGCGGCGGCGATCGTCAGCGCAGGCGCGGTCGCTGCCGATC
>DATHGU010000224.1:0-3417 GCA_035317495.1 Solirubrobacteraceae bacterium | reverse complement strand
GCTCGCCGGCGCCTACCAGGTCTCCACCCCCAGCGCGATCGCCTACGGCATCGTCCTGCAGGCCGTCGAGGTAGCCACTGCGCTGATCATGGGCCTGCCCGCGCTGCTCAACGAGGGGCTCTCCTGGCGCGACGTGCGGCTGCGCACGATGCATGCCGGGCCGGTGAAGCTCGGGCCGCTGCCGGCCCCGGCCGGTCCTGGCGGACTCGGCACCGCCGCGGCGTCGGAGAGATAGTTCGCGAAGCAGGCATCCCCATGTGCACGGCGTATCGAGCAGCGATGCCCGACGCCTGGGTCTACATGCTGCGCTGCGCCGATGGCTCGCTGTACACGGGTTGGAGCACCGACGTGCCGCGGCGCCTTGAGCGCCATCGGGCCGGCAAGGCCAGCCGCTACACCGCCAGCCGCCTGCCCGTCGAGCTGGCCTTCGTGCGGCAGGTGGCCGATCGCACGGCGGCCCGGCGCGAGGAGGCGCGCATCAAGGCGCTCGATCGGGCGGCGAAGCTGGCACTGATAACGGCGGGCGGAGCCCCGCCGGGCTGAGCGCGAGCGGGCGCGGCGGGGTGCGGGTCGCGCTTGCGGCATGATGAGGGTATGGCAGGACAACCTTCCGCAAGCAGGCCCTCCTCGCGCAGCGTCAAAATCGGCGCCGACGAGCGCACGGGCTGGTCCTCCGATCGCCCGCGCCGCGACGGCGCGCCGGAGCGACCGGCGAACCTCTCCGTGCACTGCCGTGTGCTCCAGCCGGCCGACCGCCTGCGCTACTCCCCCGGAAGCCTGCTGGTCGTCGTCTGCGCCTCGGTCGCCGAGCGCGACGGCTTTCTCGCGCGCCTGATCGAGGATCGCGCTAGCCTGCTGTCGCTGGGCAAGGTGCGCGCCCTGCTGAAGGGACGCGTGGACGCCGAGGAGCTAGAGGCGCGCGCGGATGAGCTCCTCGGGGCGGCCGTCACAAAGCGCCTGGAGAACAAGGAAACCGTCGTGCTGGCGGCCGACGGACTGCAGGACGACGAGCGCGAGCGCTTCGTGCGCATCGCCGCGGCGCTGAAGCGCCCGCGTCACCTGATCCTGCTCGAGACGACGCGCGACCAGGTCGCAGAGGACGACCTCGCCACGCTCAACGCGCTGCGCCGCGCGCTCGACGCCGGCGAGCTCGGCGCGGAGGGCTTTCAGACGGCGCTCCGCCTGGGCGGGGGGACGGCCTCGGAGGTCAAGCGGATCCTCTTTCGCCCGCCGCCGCGCGAGGACTGATCCGGGGATCGTGGACCCTGCGCGGGGCGGCGCCCTTCGGCCGCCTCGCGTCTGTCGCTACGTGAGCGCGGGCTCGTCCTCGGCTTCGACCGCTCCGTCGGGAGGGTCGGCGTCGTCGAGCTCTGCGAACAGCGACGGGTCGCGGCTGGAGCCACGAATCAGGTCGTCCGGTGAGCCGTCGGGCAGCAGGCGGCCCTGGCGCGTGCCGAAGTAGATCGCTTGGGGGTGGTGGGCGACGAGCGCGAGCGTCGACTGCTCGGGCTCGGGTGCATAGCCGTCGGTGATCGTCATGCCGATCTGCTGTAGGTCGAGCAGCTTCTCCACCTTCAGGTGCTCTGACTGCTCGGGCACGGCGGGGTAGCCCCACGAGTAGCGCCGGCCCTGCGCGGCGTCGATGCCGAGCATCTGCCGCACGCGCCAGTGGAGCCACTCCGCCAGGCCCTCGGCGGTCTGCACGCCAAGGCCGTGCACGAACAGCTGCTCGGCGAACTCCCCGTCGGCCTCGAGCTTAGCCATCAGCTCGGTGACCTCCGAGCCGACCGTCACCGCTTGCACCGCGATCACGTCGAGCTCGTCCGGCGCCTTGCCGTCGACGGCCGGGCGGAAGAAGTCCGCGAGGCAGATCCGGTCGCCCTTCGGCTGGCGCGGGCAGACGAAGCGCGTCAGCTCGCTCTTGCGGTCCTCGGGATCGAGCACGATGATGTCGTTGCCGAGCGAGTAGCAGGGGAAGAAGCCGAGCAGCGCGCGCGGGTGCAGGTAGGTCTGCTCGCGCCACATGCGCTCCAGGCACGGGCGGAAGTCATCGCGCAGGAGCTTCTGCCAGGCCTCGCCTTTGACGCCGCGCCCGCCCCAGTGCAGCTTGAACAGCACGTGCGTGTCTAGGTGGCGATATACCTCGTCCAGGTCGACATCGATCTCTTGCACGTCCCAGAATGGGGGCGTGGGGACCGGCACGTCGATGCGCGCGGGCGAGCGCACCGAGTCGTCGCTCAGGTCGACATCCTCCTCGGGCGCATCGCCCTTCGCGCGGAACTCCGTCGCTCCGGCGAGCAGCTTCTCCACGAGCGCGCCGCGCGCGTCGGAGTCGACCAGCTGGTCCATCACGGCGAGGCCCTCGAAAGCGTCCTTGCAGTAGAAGACGCCCGGCTCGTAGAACTCCTCCGAGTCTTTTCCGCCCGGATACAGCGCGCGGTAGCTGAACGCGCGGTTGATCGCTGCGCCGCCGATCAGCACCGGGTAGGACAGGCCCTTGGCGTGCAGCTCCTCGATGCACGCGGGCATCTGCTTGGAGGTCGAGACGAGCAGCGCCGACAGGCCGATGGCCGTCGCCTCGTGCTCCTGCGCGGCGTCGAGGATCGTCTGGATCGGCACCTGCTTGCCGAGGTCGATGACGGTGTAGCCGTTGTTCGTGAGGATCGTGTTGACGAGCGACTTGCCGATGTCATGAACGTCGCCGAAGACCGTCGCGAGCACGACCGTGCCCTTCGTGTAGCCCTCGATCTTGTCGAGGTATTTCTCCAGTTGCGCGACCGCCTTCTTCATCACCTCGGCGGACTGCAGCACGAACGGCAGGATCAGCTCGCCGGCGCCGAACTTGTCGCCGACCTCCTTCATCGCGGGCAGCAGCACCTCGTTGAGCGTCGGCACCGCGCCGATCTTCTCCACGCTCCGGTCGATCTGATCCTCGACGCCATCCTTGCGCCGACGCAGGATGTGGAAGTGCAGGGCCTCCTCGGGCTCCATCCCCTCGGTCGGATCGGCCGCGCCCTGCGCCTCGTCCTCCTCGCCCTTTGACTCGAAATGCTCGATGAACTTCTCCAGCGCGTCCTCGCGGCGGTTGAACACGAGGTCATCGGCGAGCTCGCGCTCCTGCTCGGAGATCTCGAAGTACGGCGTGATGTGGTTGGGGTTGACCATCGCCAGGTCCAGGCCCGCGTCGACGCAGTGATGCAGGAAGACGGAGTTGAGCACCGCGCGCGCGGGCTGGCCGACGCCGAAGGAGACGTTCGACACGCCCAGCGACGTCTTGCACTGCGGCAGCGCGGCCTTGACGTCGCGGATGCCCTGGATCGTCTCGACCGCCGACGGGCGCCACTCCTCGTCGCCGGTGGTCAAGGTGAACGTGAGGACGTCGAAGATGAGCAGCTCGGGGTCGAGGCCATGCTCGTC
>DATHGU010000223.1:0-2881 GCA_035317495.1 Solirubrobacteraceae bacterium | reverse complement strand
CAGCATCCTGAAGAGCCGCATCGAGGGACTCGACGGCGGGCGCGCCGAGCTGACCGAGGTCGGCACCGTGCTGTCGGTCGCCGATGGCATCGCGCGGCTGCACGGCCTGGAGAACTGCATGTCCTTCGAGCTGCTCGAGCTCCCGCACGGCGTCACCGGGCTGGCGCTCAACCTGGAGTCCGACAACGTAGGGGCGGTGCTGTTCGGCGAGTGGGAGCACATCTCCGAGGGCGACACCGTCAAGCGCACCGGCCGGCTGCTCGACATCCCCGTCGGCGAGGGGCTGCTGGGGCGGATCGTCGACCCGCTCGGACGCCCGCTCGACGGCAAGGGCGAGATCGAGGTGCAGGAGCGCCGCCCGGCGGAGTTCAAGGCGCCCGGCGTGGTTCAGCGCCAGCCGGTCAAGGAACCGATGCAGATCGGCCTGAAGGCGATCGACGCGATGATCCCGATCGGCCGCGGCCAGCGAGAGCTGATCATCGGCGACCGCCAGACCGGCAAGACGGCGATCGCGATCGACGCGATCATCAACAACAAGGACACAGGCGTCGTGTCGGTGTACGTGGCGATCGGCCAGCGCATGTCGACCGTCGTCGCGCTCGCCCGGACACTCGATGAAAACGGGGCCCTGGACAAGACGATCATCGTCGCCGCGCCGGCCGACGAGGCCGCGCCGATCAAGTTCATGGCGCCGTACGCCGGCTGCGCGATGGGCGAGCACTTCCTCTACAACGGCAAGCACGCGCTGTGCGTCTACGACGACCTCACCAAGCACGCCTACGCCTACCGGCAGATGTCGCTGCTGCTGCGCCGCCCGCCCGGGCGCGAGGCCTATCCCGGCGACGTCTTCTACCTGCACTCGAGGCTGCTCGAGCGCGCGGTGAAGCTCAACGACGAGCTCGGCGGAGGCTCGCTGACGGCGCTGCCGATCATCGAGACGCAGGCCGGCGACGTCTCCGCGTACATCCCCACGAACGTGATCTCGATCACCGACGGGCAGATCTTCCTGGAGTCCAAGCTGTTCAACTCCGGCGTACGTCCCGCCATCAACGTCGGCATCTCCGTCTCGCGCGTCGGCGGCAACGCGCAGATCGGCCCGATGAAGAAGGTCGCCGGGCGCATCAAGCTGGAGCTCTCCCAGTACCGCGACCTGGAGGCCTTCGCGCAGTTCGGCTCCGACCTCGACACCGACACGCAGCGGACGCTCGCGCGCGGCGCGCGGCTGGTCAAGACGCTCAACCAGCACGAGCGCGAGCCGCTCGCGGTGGAGGACCAGACGGTGCAGATCTACGCCGCGACGAACGGCTTCCTCGACCGCCTCGACGCCGAACGCGTGGGCGAGTTCCTGGCCGAGCTGACCGAACGGATGCACGCTCAGCACTCCGACGTGCGGGCGAAGATCGCCGGTGGCGACTGGTCGGATGAGACCCAGAAGGCAGTGCACGACGCCCTCGAGGCGTTTGCACAGGACTTCGGCTACGACCTCGACGAGGAGGGACAGCCGCTCGAGGACGATGAGCCGCTGAAGGCGCGCCAGCCGCGCGATCAGCCCGAGGAGCGCAAGGAGCGCGAGGAGCGCGAGGAGCGCGAGGAGGAGCCGCAGCCGGCCTAGCGCCGCCCGCGAATCGCCATGGCATCCCAGCGCGACGTCAAGAACCGCATCTCCTCGGTCAAGAACATCGAGAAGATCACGCGCGCGATGGAGATGGTCGCCGCTGCACGCCTGCGCCGCGCCGAGCAGCGAATCGCCGCGCTGCGCCCCTATGCCGACGCGCTGCGGCGGATGACACGCCAAGCCGCGCGGGCGGCCGGCGCCGAGGCCGCGCGCCTTCCGCTGCTCTCCGAGCACGAGTCCACGAGCAACGTCGGCCTGCTGCTGATCACCGGCGATCGCGGTCTCGCCGGCGCCTTCAACTCGCAGGTCGTACGTGCGGGAGTGCGCATCTCCGACGAGTACGACGAGCACCGGCAGCAGACCGTGTGGTACGCGGCGGGACGGCGCGGCGTGTCCTCGCTGAGCTTCCGCGGGCGCGAGCTGAGCGGCAGCTACACCGGCTTCGCCGACCGCCCGGCCTACGCCGACGCGCGCTCGATCGCCGACGATCTGATGACCGGTTACATCGACGGCCATCTGGATCGCGTGGAGATCGTCTACAACGCGTACATCTCGCCGCTCAGCCAGCACGTCACGCGCGAGACGCTGCTGCCGCTGTCGAGCGCCACGGTCGCCGCCGACGAGGACGACGGCGAGGAGTCCGAGCGGGGCGAGCGCGGCGAGCGATCGACGGGCCCGCGCGCGCTCGTCGAGTACGAGCCCGATCCCGAGGAGATCCTCAGGCGACTCGTGCCAGACTACGTGGAGATCTCGATCTATCGAGCGCTCGTGGAGTCGACCGCGGGCTTCTTCGGCGCCCAGATGACCGCGATGCGCAGCGCATCCGACAACGCCGGCGAGCTCATCACCGACTTGACGCTGCAGATGAACCGCGCCCGCCAGGCCGAGATCACGCAAGAGATCATGGAGGTCGTGGCCGGCGCCGAGGGCGTCAGCTAGCGCGATACCGGGTCGCACACCTCACCGAAAAATATTCAATTAATTTTTAATCTTTAAGAAAAAAGAGGAGATTCGAATCGCAATGGAGGCAAGCACCGCCACGCCACAGAGCACCAACGACGACGCCGCCGGTGGGCAGAACGTCGGGCGCATCGAGGAGATCCAGGGCGTCGTGATCGAGGCCGTCTTCACCGAGCGCCTGCCCGAGATCAACCACGCGATCACCGTCGCTCGGCCGAAGGCCGCCGCGGAGGAGGAGGCCGAGGGGATCAGCCCAGGTGCCGGCGAGAGCGTGCTCGTGTGCGAGGTCCAGCAGCACCTCGGCGA
>DATHGU010000222.1:0-9865 GCA_035317495.1 Solirubrobacteraceae bacterium | reverse complement strand
GTCCCGTGACACCGTCTACAGCTGCTCGGAGTGCGGGCTTCAGTCCGCGCAGTGGCACGGCAAGTGCCCAGGCTGCGAGGCGTGGAACACGCTGATCGAGGAGCGCCTCACGGCATCGCAGGGTGCAGGTCGCGCCGGCGCCAAGCGCGCCATGGGCCGCACCCGCGCGGGCGCGAACGGGCGCGGGCGCCGGCCGACGCTCGCCGCGCGACCCTTGAGAGATGTCGGCGCGGCCCCGCTGGAGCGGATGTCGACGGGCATCGGCGAGCTCGATCGGGTGCTTGGAGGGGGGCTGGTTCCGGGCTCGCTCGTGCTGCTCGGCGGCTCGCCGGGGATCGGCAAGTCGACGCTTACGAACATGGTGCTCGGACACCTCCAGCACGCCGGCCATCGCACGCTGTATGTGAGCGGCGAGGAGTCGGCCGAGCAGGTCCGGCTGCGCGCCGAGCGGCTCGGGCCAGGTGCGCTGCGCGTGCCGATCCTCGCGGAGACCGACCTCGACACGGTGCTCGACACGATCGCGGCGGAAGCGCCGCAGGCCTGCGTGATCGATTCCGTGCAGACGCTCAACTCGGCCGAGCTGTCGGGCGCGCCGGGATCGGTGGGACAGGTGCGGGAGGTCGCCGGGCGCATCATGGAGCTCGCCAAGGCGCGCGGCACGGCGGTGGTCCTCGTCGGGCACGTCACGAAGGACGGCGCGCTCGCCGGCCCGCGCGTGCTCGAGCACCTCGTCGACTGCGTGCTGCAGTTCGAGGGCGAGCGCGAGCGGCCCTATCGGGAGCTGCGCGCGCTGAAGAATCGCTTCGGCTCGACCAACGAGGCGGGCCTGTTCGAGATGCGCCAGGGCGGCCTGGTGGAGGTGCTCGACGCCTCCGCGCGGTTCGTCGCTGAGGCCACGCGCGCCCCGGGCAGCGTGGTGCTGGCGGCGATGGAGGGCTCGAGGCCGCTGCTCGTCGAGGTGCAGGCACTCGTTGCGCCCTCC
The DNA here is from genome assembly GCA_035317495.1 of Solirubrobacteraceae bacterium. Taxonomy (GTDB): domain Bacteria; phylum Actinomycetota; class Thermoleophilia; order Solirubrobacterales; family Solirubrobacteraceae; genus Palsa-744. Next base: position 8,883 of record DATHGU010000222.1, on the reverse strand, counting down.
GAGCTCGAGCAGCCGCGTCGCGTCGTCTCGGGCCTGGATCGCAACCGCCTGGCGCTCGTTCTCGCGATTCTCGGCCGTCACGGGCGCATCGGCACGGGCGGAGCGGACGTGTTCGTGAACGTCGTCGGCGGCGTGCGCGTGGACGAGCCCGGCTGCGACCTGGCGGTCGCCCTGGCGGTCGCGAGCGCGAGTCGCGGAGTGCCTCTCAGCGGCACGCCGAGGGCGTGCTTCGGCGAGCTGGGGCTGACGGGCGAGCTTCGCTGGGTGGGGCACCCCGAGCGGCGCCTGGAAGAGGCCGCAAAGCACGGCTGTGGCGGGGTGATCGCGCCGATCGACAGTGGCGCTGGGGCATGCGAGGCGGCGACGTTGCGCGAGGCGCTCGCGCTGGCGCTCCCGAAGGACTCGCGGCGCCTGGCCGAGGCGGTCGCTTGACCCGCCGTTGGGGCCTGTGTACGAGGCGCTAAAGGAATGCTAAATGCCGTAGAATGAGGGATCGTGGCTCTACGATCCGGCGAAGATTTCGATACAGAAGTAAGGCCGGAGCCGGGGTTGATGAGGGCACTGGAGATGATCGCTCCGGGGACCGCGTTGCGAGAGGGGATCGAGAGCATCCTGCACGCGCGGACCGGCGGATTGATCGTGATCGGCGAGCCCGAAGACCTCAGCTTCCTGAACTCGGGCGGCATCAAGCTCGAGATCGACTACACGCCCGCCTTCCTGTACCAGGTGGCGAAGATGGACGGCGCGATCATCCTCAATGCGAACGCCACGAAGATCACGATGGCGAACGTCCAGCTGATGCCCGATCCGACGATCCTCTCGCACGAGACGGGCACCCGGCATCGCACGGCCGAGCGCGTCTCCAAGCAGACGGAGGCGCTGGTGATCGCGATCTCCCAGCGCCGCGAGGTCGTCTCGGTGTACGTGGACGGTGCCAAGTACATCCTCGAGGACATCCCCGTAGTGCTCGCCAAGGCCAACCAGGCGCTGGCGACGCTCGACAAGTACCGCACCCGCCTCGACCAGGTCTCGACGAGGTTGACGGCGCTGGAGTTCGAGGGCGGAGCGACGCTGCACGACGTGCTGACGGTGCTCCAGCGCTCCGAGCTCGTCACGCGTATGGCGGTCGAGATCGAGCGCTACATCGTCGAGCTCGGCAACGAGGGACGCCTGATAGAGATGCAGCTGGAGGAGACGACCGTCGGCACGGCCGCTGAGAAGGCGGCGCTCGTGCGCGACTACCTGTTCGACTACTCCGACGAGGCGTTCGCCGCGGGGCTCGAGGAGATCGGCCGGCTTGCCCACCAGGACCTGCTCGACTTCGGCCGCCTCGCCGAGCTGCTCGGCTATGACCGCAAGCTGAACACGCTCGACTACCCGGTCTCGCCGCGCGGCTATCGTGTGCTGGGGCGCATACCGCGGCTGCCGAAGATCGTCGTCGCCGAGATCGTCGGCGAGTTCGGGGGACTGGACGAGCTGCTGGCCGCCAGCGACGCCGAGCTCGAGGCAATCGAGGGGGTAGGGGAGATCAGGGCCAAGGACATCCGCGAGGGCCTGCGCCGGCTGCAGGAGATCAACCTCGTGGATCGCTACCTGCAGACTTGAACGACGGGCCGCCACAACGGTTGGCCAAAACAAAGGAGAACACCATTCCGCCACAAGCAATTCAAGAGGAAGCGCTGGAGGTCGAGCTCGAGACGACGCGTGAAGTCGAGTACATCGAGTTCGAGCTCGGCGATCACGTCGTCTACCCCCACCACGGCGCCGGCAAGGTGCTGAAGAAGGAGGAGATGGAGATGCTCGGCGAACGGCGCGAGTACCTCACGATCAAGATCCTCCACAACGACATGACGGTGAGGGTCCCGACGGAGAACGCCGCGCTGGCCGGCCTGCGCAGGGTGATCGACGAGGAAACGGTCAAGAAGGTCCTCGACGTGCTTCGCGATGAGGTCTCGGAGATGCCGAAGAACTGGAACCGCCGGTTCAAGCACAACCGCGACAAGATCAAGACGGGCGACATCTACGAGCTGGCCGAGGTCGTGCGCAACCTCTCGCTGCGGGAGAGCGAGAAGGGCCTGTCGACCGGCGAGAAGCAGATGTTCACGCGCACCAAGAAGATCCTCGCCTCCGAGCTGATGTACGCGCTCGACAAGGACGAGGAAGAGGCCGAGAGCTATCTCGACGAGCTGCTCGCCGACTCGGCGACCAGCCAGATGGCCGGGGCCGCGGCCGAGTAGCGAGGCCCTCGCGCACGCCCCAGCGCCGGTGACGGCTCAGCTGGCGCGTGCGCGACGGTCTCTCGAGCGATGACCCTCGCCCTGATCGTGGCGGCCGGCGTCGGGGAGCGTCTCGGGGCGACGCGGCCCAAGGCGCTCGTCGAGCTGGGCGGTCAGCCGATGGTGCAGTGGTCGATCGACGCGTTGCGCCGCGTGCAGGAGATCGAGCGGATCGTGCTCGCGCTGCCGCCGGGAGTCCAGGCGCCGCCCGGAGTGATCGGCGTCGAGGGTGGAGCCGTTCGCTCGTCATCCGTGCAGCGGGCGCTCGCCGCGGCCGGCGAGGGCGAGACGGTGCTCGTGCACGACGCGGCCAGGCCGCTGCTGACGGCCGAGCTCGCGCGGGCCGTGATCGCGGCGCTGCGACGCGACGAGGGCGCCGACGGGGCGATCGCCGCGGCGCCGGTGACCGACACGATCAAGCGGGTCGATGACGCGGGCGCCGTCGTTCAGACGCTCGAGCGCCGCAGCCTGTGGGCCGTGCAGACGCCGCAGGTGTTCCGCCGGGCGGCGCTCGAGCGCGCGCTCGACGTCCCCGCCGAGGTGCTCGCCGAGGCGACAGACGATGCCTGGCTGATCGAGCGGGCGGGGGGAAAGGTGATCGTCGTGGGTGTCGAGGCCGAGAATCTCAAGATCACGACCCCGCTCGACCTGGAGATCGCCGAGCGGCTGCTTCGGCGGCGCTCCTCCGGGGCGTCCTGAATCCTGCTTGAATCGCTGACCGCCCAAGTGCTCACCGACTACCACCTACACCTGCGCAGCGACGACCTTGACGCCACGGCTGACGAGCACTTCGCGCAGGCCAACGTCGAGCGCTACCGGACAGCGGCGAGCGAGCGGGGCATCGCCGAGCTGGGGGTATCCGAACACGTGTATCGATTCGAGCAGGCGCTCGACGTCTGGCGACATCCCTTCTGGATCGGATATGCGCGCGACGATCTCGACGCCTACTGCTCGTTCGTGCGCGATCAGACCGACCTGCGGCTGGGCATCGAGGCCGACTTCGTGCCCGGCGCGGAGGATCGCACGGCCAACCTGCTGCAAGCGCGCGACTTCGACTACGTGGTCGGCTCGGTGCACTTCGTGCGCGAAGGAGCCGTGGACATGGACGACTTCAGCGTGTGGGATTCCGGAAGCAGCGTCGAGCAGATCTGGCGGCGCTACTTCGAAACGATCGGCGAGGCGGCGCGCAGCGGGCTGTTCGACGTGCTCGGACATCCGGATCTGGTGAAGGTATGGGGGGGCGAGCGCCCGCTCCCGGACGGCGATTTGCGCCGCTACTACGAGCTGGCGATCGACGGCATCGCGGAATCGGGCATCGCCGTCGAGCTGTCGACTGCCGGGCTGCGCAAGCCCGTCAAAGAGCTCTACCCCGCGCCGGCGTTCCTCGAGATGTGCCTCGAAGCCGGCGCGCCGGTGGCGCTCTCGAGCGACGCCCATCGCCCGCAGGACGTCGGTGCCGACTACGAGCCGGCGCTCGAGCTGCTCGACCAGCTGGGGGTGAGCGAGCTGTGCGTGTTCGAGCATCGCGAGCGCCGCCTGGAGCCGCTTGGGGCAACGGGTGCGAGCCGGTGAGCGCGCTGAGCGGGATCGGCTATGACTCCCACCGCCTCGCGGCCGGCCGGCGGTTGGTGATCGGCGGGGTGGAGATCGAGCACGAGCAGGGCCTCGCCGGCCACTCCGACGCCGACGTGCTCGCGCACGCCGTGATCGACGCGCTGCTCGGTGCGGCCGGCCTGGGCGACATCGGCGAGCACTTCCCCGACGACGACGAGCGCTTCAAGGAAGCCGACTCGATGCAGCTGCTCGCGCAGGTCGTGGCGAGCGTGCGCGAGCGGGGACTTCAGATCGTCAACATGGACTGCACGCTCGTCATGGAGCGCCCCAAGCTGGGCCCCCATCGGGCGGCGATTCGCGAGGCGCTCGCGGGCACGCTCGGCCTGACGCCGCAACGCGTCAACGTCAAGGCGAGCACCGGCGAGGGGATCGGCTTCGTCGGCCGCGGAGAGGGCGTCGCCGCGCTGGCAGTCGTCAGCCTGCAGAGCGGCGGCTGATGCGGTCGGTACGCCTGCACGACACGCGCAGCGCGCAGCTGCTGACCCTCTCGCCCTCAGACCCCACGAGGGTCGGCGTCTACGCGTGCGGGCCGACCGTCTACAGCCGCATCCACATCGGCAACGCGCGGCCGTTCGTCGTATTCAGCCTGCTCAAGCGGTTTCTCGAGCACGAGGGATACGACGTGCAGCTGGTCATCAACGTGACAGATGTCAACGACAAGATCTACGACGCGGCGCGCGCCGCGGGCCGTCCGAGCGCGGAGCTGGCGGCGCAGATGACCGACCTGTATCGCGCCGACACCGACGCGCTGGCCATCGGCCGGCCCGATCACGAGCCACTCGCGTCGCAGACGATCGGGCCGATCGTCGAGCACATCGCAGCGCTGATCGACTCCGGGCACGCTTACGCGGCTGGCGGCGATGTGTACTTTCGCGTGCGCTCGGACGCGGGCTACGGCAGCCTCTCCCACCGCCGCCTCGACGACATGGACCAGGGGGAGGATCTGGAGGGCTCGGCGCGCAAGGAGGATCCGCTGGACTTCGCGCTGTGGAAGGGCCACAAGGAAGGCGAGGACACCGTCTGGGAGGCGCCCTGGGGAGCCGGTCGCCCGGGCTGGCACATCGAGTGCTCGGCGATGGCCGAGCAGCTGCTCGGCGTCGGCTTCGACATCCACGGCGGCGGCTCCGATCTCCTCTTCCCGCACCACGAGAACGAGGCCGCGCAGACCCGCGCCGCGCGCGGCAGCGAGCTGGCGAAGCTTTGGATGCACAACGGGATGATCCAGTTCACCGGCGAGAAGATGGCCAAGTCGGTCGGCAACATCGCGCCGCTGCACGAGGTGATCGAGCAATACGGCGCCGAGGCCGTCGTCATGTATCTGATCTCCGGGCACTACCGCCAGCCGCTTGCCTTCTCAGCGGTGGAGCTCGAAGACGCCGATCGCCGGGTACAGCGGGTGCGCGACGCGCTTAGGCGACTACAGGCCGGCCAGCAGAGCCCGCCCGAGATGGCGCGTCACAAGGACGCCTTCTTCGACGCGCTGGCCAACGACTTCAACACGCCGACGGCGCTCGCCGAGCTGTTCGAGTGGGTGCGCGAGGCCAATCGCCGCGGCAGCGGCGTGGGCGACGCCGACCTGCGCGAGATGCTCGGCGTGCTCGGGCTCGGCGAGCTGACGCCCCTGGGAAGCGCTGGCGATGTCGCGGCGATCGACCCGCCGGCCGTCGCGCTGCTCGAGCAGCGCGAGCGGGCCCGCGCCGAGCGCGACTTCGCGTCGGCCGACGAGCTGCGCGAGGAATTGCGGGCGCGCGGCTGGGAGATCCGCGACGGGCCCGACGGGCCAGAGCTGATCCCCGCGCAGGCGCCCTGATGAGCGGCCCGCAGGCTCCGTGATCGTCTATGGCCGCAATCCGGTGCGCGAGGCGTTGCGCGGACGCCGCGCGGCGTCTGTGAGCGACGTCTGGGCGACCGCCGCCGCGGCGCGCGAGCAGTGGCTGGGAGCCGTCCAGCCGCGGATCGTCGCGGCTGAGGAGATCGAGCGGCGCTGCGGCTCGAGTGCGCATCAGGGTATCTGCGCGAACGCCGGTCCCTATCCCTACGCCGCAGCCGATCGGCTGCTGGCCGCGCGCGAGCCGCTGATCGTTGCGCTCGACCAGGTGCAGGACCCGCAGAACCTCGGATCGATCTGTCGCACCGCCGAGTGCGTCGGCGCGACGGGCGTCGCGATCCCGCAGCGGCGCGCCGCCGAGGTGACCGCGGCGGTCTGCAAGGCCTCCGCCGGAGCCGTGGAGCACCTGGACGTGGCGCAGGTGCGCAACATGGCCGACTTCCTCGCCGACGCTCGTGCGGCGGGCTGCTGGTGCTATGGCGCGAGCGCCGAGGCGCCCGCGGACCCGCCGGCCGGCTCCTCGGCGGGCGCGGCATCGGCGGGGCGCCGGCCCGTCGCCTACGACGCGCCCGACTATGCCGGCGCGGGCGTCGTGCTGGTGCTGGGCAGCGAGGGCGCGGGGCTGCGCCCGCGCGTGGCCAAGGCCTGCGACGAGCTGATCGCGCTGCCGCTGCGCGGGCGCGTCGAGTCGCTGGGGGTGAGCGCCGCCGCGGCGGCGATTCTGTACGAGATCTTGCAAAGCCGCAAATTGGGACTTGACAACTCTCCATAACTGTGCGAGGCTCGCGCCGACATAACGCTGAACCTAAGGTTGATGAAGCCTTGGGAATTACATAGCTTTGGCGCCGGGGGAGGAGTGCGCCACTGAGCAATTTGGGGCCTGCCCGCGAAAAGGGGGGCCGCAGGAAAGGATCTGCTCGTGGCACGAATCTCCCACAACCCTAACTCTGAACCTAAGGTCGATGATGGGTTCCTGATTGCCCTGGCAAAGCTCGGCGATCGCAACGCATACGACCGGCTAGTACGGCGCTATCACGGCTTCGTGCGCCTGAAGGCCTCCTCCTACTTCCTGGCCGGCGGCGACTCGGAAGATCTCATCCAGGAGGGACTCGTCGGCCTGTACAAGGCGATCCGCGACTTTCGCACCGATCGCGAGTCGAGCTTTCGCAACTTCGCCGAGCTGTGCATCACGCGGCAGATCATCACGGCGGTCAAGACCGCCACGCGCAACAAGCACACGCCACTGAACCAGTACGTCTCGTTCTCCTCGACGCCCGCCGGCGCGGGCGACGACGTGCCGACGCTCGACCAGATCCTGCCCGGGTCGACCGTGCACGACCCGGTCAACCAGGTGATCTCCTCGGAGGAGCTTCGCTCGCTGGTGGGCTGCCTGTCGAGCGCCCTGTCGGAGCTCGAGAGCCGCGTGCTCTCGCTGTACCTCGACGGCTACTCCTACGAGCAGGTGGGCGAGCGGCTGGAGTGCGACACGAAGACGGTCGACAACGCCCTGCAGCGCGTCAAGCGCAAGGTCGGGGCGCACCTGCAGGCCCGCGCCGTGGCGGCCTGAACGCAACTGCGGCCGCCCCGAGGGACGGCCGCAGCGAGCGATGAGGAAGGTGGCCGCCCCGCTACAGGTGGCCTTCCGAGGGCGGGGTCGAGTTGCCCGGGGCCTCCGGTTTCAACGCCGCGGCCGGCGCGGGGTTCACTTGGATCGTGAACAGCGAACTGGCTACGCCCTGGTTCTGCGGGTCTCCCGGCACCTTGATGCGGTACTTCTTGGTTCCGGAGACGTACGGCTCACGCGTGATCGAGTACGTCGAGCCAGCGGTGACCGTTCCGCGGCTTACGACGTAATACGCGACGCCCGACGGGTACTGCGCCTGGAGATATACGGCATGCCCGGCGTGGCCGGGAGTCACCGTCCCCGAGAACGTAAGCGGCTGACCGGCCTGCACGCTCGTCGCAGACACCGAGGCCGTCAGGCCGTATTTGACTCCCTCGAACAGGCGTGCCGAGGCTTTGCCCCCACCGGTCACCTGGTAGAGAGTGCTCTGCAGCGGCGACTGGGGGAGGAACGTGTAGGTGCCGCCGCTGCTGCTCATGACGGTCGCCACCGGTAGGAGTTTGTCCTGCGGCCTGGTGCGGGCGAGCAGCGTGAGCGGCGTGGCTCCCGCGGCGATCGTCCCGCTGATCGTCAGCGGCTGTCCGTAGAAGATCGGATCGGCGGAGCTCTGAATCGTCAGCGCGGGATTCTGCGTCTGCGAGATCTCGTACGAGAGCGATTCGGAGGCTCCGGTGGCGTTGCGCTTGGAAGAATGCACGACGACTCGAATGTTGGCCTCGCCGGGCACGGCGAAGGTGTGGGTGATCGAGTAGACGCCTCCCGGTTTGACCTTGCTCAAACGGCCGATGACGTGCCATTCTTCGACGCCGATGGTGTTCTCGCGTTGCAGAGCGATCGTCGCTCCGACATCCGCCGGATTGACGGTGCCGTTGAAGGTCACCGTGTTGCTGCGCAAGCCGTGAGCACGCAGGGACCGACCGGCACCGGTGAACAGCTGCGAGCCGTCCGGCGGACCGCTGACCGTGACCTTGGGAGAGACCCTGACCGTCTTGCGCCCACTTTGGGCTCCAACCGCGGTGGCGAAGAACTCGCTGTTCGTCTGCAGTGCGGGCGCCGTCAGCTGGTATAGCCCAGCCGAGTCGGTCGTGGCGGTCCCGGCCGTCGTCACGGCTGACGAGGGCGCCGAGCGCTCGAGCACCGTGACGGTCTGGCTGGCGACGCTCGTGCCGCCGTTGCAGGTCAACTGACCGAAGACCAGAGCTGATTCGCCGGCCTGGACCAGCCTGGGCGCCGCGTTGATGTTCAGATGACAGCCCCCGGCGCTAATCGCGTGAGCGTGACGTTTGGCCCTATGGTGTTTGGCCGCCGAGGCACCTGCTGGCACCAGCGCGAGCAGCGCCGTGGCCATCAATGCCGGAACGAGCTTGACTGAACGCATCTGAGGCGCCTCCTTGTGACTTTGTTTGCTTGGTGGGCTTATGGAGCCGATCCGCGCCATTCCGGGCCTGTTGCGCGCCCTGGACCGGCTGGCTCCCCCCTCAACCCGTCTCCCCGGGAATCGATGCGGTCGTCTTCCGTGCTGCACTGCTTCATGCGGTTCG
>DATHGU010000221.1:0-2910 GCA_035317495.1 Solirubrobacteraceae bacterium | reverse complement strand
CCGGAGGCGACGATGGCGCAGCGGATCAGCCGGGCCAAGCGCGCCCTGCAGGGGCGCCGCCTGGACCAGCCCGGCGACCTCGCCGTCGTGCTGCGCGTGCTCTACCTCGTCTACACGGCCGGCCACGCGGGCCGGGTCGACCTAGCCGGCGAGGCGATCCGGCTCGCCCGCCAACTCACCCTCGCTACCGAGGAACCGGAGGCGCGCGGGCTGCTCGCGCTGATGCTCCTCAACCACGCTCGCCTCCCGGCACGACTCGACTCAGACGGTCGCATCGTCACGCTCGACCGACAGGACCGCGGCCTCTGGGACACCCGCGAGATCGCCGAGGGCGTGCGGGTCCTGCAGTCGGCGCTGGCCGTTCAGCGCCCCGGCCGCTACCAGGTCGAGGCCGCCATCGCCGCCCTGCACGACGACGCGGCAGGCGCGGAGGAGACCGACTGGCCGCAGATCCTCGCCTGGTACGACGACCTCGTCGCCCTCGCCGACGACCCGGTGCGCCAGGACCCCGCCGCGGTGCTCGGGCGCGCGGTCGCGGTCGGCCACGTCCTCGGCGCCGCCGCCGGGCTGCGCGAGACCGACCGGCTGCGCGAGGTGCTCGGCGAGCGGCACCGGTGGCACGCCGTCCGCGGCCACCTGCACGAGCTCAGCGGCGACCTCTCTGCCGCCGCCACGGCGTACGCGGATGCCGCCCGTCGGGCCACGGACGTCGCCGAGCGCGACCACCTGGTCCGTCAGGCCGCCCGCGCGCGGGCGGCCGAGCTATGTAGGAACAGTCGTCTCACTGAGCGTCCTCCGTAGGCTCGCGTACCCAGCTATGACCCGGGCAGCCTCGCATCGAGCTGAAGCGTGGTCCACGTTTTTGGGTCGCGATCCTCGCCTGGGCCACCGTACTCTCGCCAGAAGGACGCGAATCGGGATCACGAACGATGTGCTGGCGCTCGCCCTCGTGGGTTGGAGGCTCCGGAAAGAATTGGAGGGCGGCCCTGCGACGGAACCGCCCTCCGTTATTTGGAAGCGGCCGGATGGCGCGGCGAGCCCCACATGTCCGCAGCTTCCTCGCCTCTGCATCGACGGCCACCGCGCCCTCGTTGTCCCCCTTCCGAGGGATTCCGCTGCCATCCGTTACCGGATTTACAAGCCTGGCTGTCGCGAAGTCGCTCCGAATTGCGGCTCCGCACACCAGTACGCCAATGAGTAGGGCCGCTTCCTAGCGCTGCTCGCCGACCGGCTGGCCTGAGTCCCGGGTCGCATAGGCGGCGGCGCGATCGAGCACGTCGAGGGCAGCCTGCTCGCGGCCGGCGTGGCGAAGCGCTCTGCTCCAGGCTCGCAGGACCGAGGCCGCCTGCGGCCAGCGCCGCTCGGCTTCGAGCAGCTCGAGCGCACGCGCGAACTCTGGCTGGGAGACGTCGATCTCGTCCGGCCGCGCCTCGGCCAGCGTTGCGTACGCACGAGCGCGCTTGAGGGGATCGCCCTCAGCGAGCAGGGAAAGGGCCTGGCGCGCGAGCCGCTCCCCGCGGTCGTTCTGCCCAAGCACCAGCGCCGTTCGTGCCTGCTCCGAGTAAAGCCAGGCGAGATCGGCCGCATCGGCGTGTTCGCCCAACAGCTCCTCCGCAAGCCCTAGGTGACCCTGCGCCTCCTCGGGCTGGCCGTCGTCAGTCAGGATCTCCCCACAGGAAAGGTGCGCCCGGGCCAGCTGACGGGTGTCCTCGGTTGCCTCCAAGAGACCAATCGCGCGTTGGATCTGGCGGAGTGCCGACCGTGGCTTTCCTTCCATCAAGGCAAGCCGGGCCAGCGACCAGTAGAGGCGAACCCGGGAGTAAGGATCGGGCGCCTCCTGGGCCCGTCCGAGCGCCTCGCGGACCACCGAGTTCGCTCGCTCGAGCTCGCCGACGTCGGACAGGGCGTAGCTCAGGTAGGTGGCGAAGCGAACCTCGGCGCTGACGTCGTCTGGGGCCTGCGCTTGCACCTGGGAGAGGCAGTCCTCGAGCAACTCGACTGCCCGCCGCGGCTGCCCCGAGGCCGAGTACGCCCGGGCAAGCGTCGCATAGAGATCGGCGTGCGAGAGCGGCGAGAGCACACCGGTGGCGCGCGCCTGCTCGAGCTCCGCGATCGCCGTCGCGAAGTCGCCGCGGCGATCGGCAAGCTCACCCAAACCAGCCCGCGCCCGGGCCGCGACCTCGGTATCGCCACTTGCCTCGGCCTCGGCGAGTAGCGCGCCGAACTCCCCTTCTGCCTCCGGGGAGTCCTGCTCGAGCCGAAGCGTCAGCTCTGCATCGGCCAAGCGGAGCTCGCGTTGGTCGCGCTCGCTCAGATCGCGGCCGGTCTCGAGGTACTCGACCGAAACGCCGAGCTTCGGTGCCAGCTGCCGCAACGCCTTGACGGAGGGGCGCCGTGCGCCAGCCTCGATCCGGCTGATGTACGCATAGGAAACTCCGGGCGAGGCCAGCTGGCGCTGGGAAAGCCCACGCTCTGTCCGCAGGCGCCGCAAGCGCTGTCCCACCGTCTCGACCCCGGCATCAGTTGTCGGTCTCACCTCCGTGCATCTTGGCGCTCAACGCGGAGCGGGTCAACGGGCAAGGCGTGTTGACAACTGCTTCGGAACATGGTCCAGGGCGACGAACAGGGTTCGCCGCCCCTCCGGCGTTCCCGCGACTTCCAGGAAGGAGGTGTTGGGAATGCGGAATCGGCTACTGCTTTGGCTGCCGCTCCTGACCGCGCTCGCGCTCGCTTCGCTCGGCGCGATGGACTGGGGCCCATAGGCCTCAATGACTTGGGGGGAGCGGGCGCGCCCGCGTCCGCTCCGCCTCAAGCACCCGTGACGTGCCGGCGACCGCCTCGTCTAGAAACCCCGGTCGGGTTCGAGAGCGGCGTGACGCCGAACTTGGCTGTCAACGCCTGCAGCACCTT
>DATHGU010000220.1:0-2264 GCA_035317495.1 Solirubrobacteraceae bacterium | reverse complement strand
GCATTGGCCGGTCCGAGCAGGACCAGGCTCCGCTCACGCCCCCCGGCAGGGGCGGCCTGTCGCGGATTGGGAAGGCTTATGGGCATCGTCTCTCCGATCTGGTGTGCGTAACGCCTCTGCATCGTGCCGCGCGCGAAGCAGTGCAGGCATACCCCTCGGCCCGAGAGACGCCTACGGGCGACCCCACGCGCAAAGGTAGGGCGCTCCCTACCCCCGGCGCACCTCGGGTTCTCCCTACCACGCCCCCGCCGACCCGATGCGATGATCGAGATGTATGCGCCGCTCCATACTGATTGTCGATGACGACCCGATCTTCGTGTCTCTCGCCACTCGCATCCTCACGCAGGCCGGACTCGATGTGGTGGCGACGGCCGACGATGCCGCCGGCGCAGTTGGAGCGGCCCGCGCCACGAAGCCCGCCGCCATGCTCGTCGACGTGGGCCTCCCGGACCGCGCGGGGGTCGACCTCGCGTACGAGCTGGCCGCGCTGCCGTGGCGGCCGCGGGTGGTGTTGACGTCCACAGACAGCGACGCCGGCTACGCGATCGAGGCCCCTGACGGACACCCCAAGCTGCCGTTCATCCCCAAGGACGAGCTCGCGAACGGCCGGCTGCCGGGGCTCCTGATGTCGTGGTAGGACAGATCGCCCGGCCGCGGGCGAGGGGAGTAACGTGACGGCGTGTCGAAGCGCGTTCGCGTAGTCATCGGCGAGGACGACGTCCTGATGCGCGAGGGAATCGCGCGCCTGCTCACGGAGGCCGGGTTCGATGTCGTCAGCCAGGCAGGCGATGCGGAGGCGTTCCTGCGCAAGGCGCTCGCGCACAAGCCTGACGTCGCGGTCGTCGACATCCAGATGCCACCGGGAAGGGCCGACGACGGGCTGCGTGCGGCGCTCGAGCTGCGGCGCCTGCTGCCCGACACCGGTGTGCTGGTGCTCTCCCAGTACTACGAGGAGGACTACGCCCTGGACCTCATCGGCGACAGTGCAGAGGGCGTCGGCTACCTGCTGAAGGAGCGCGTAGGCGACGTCGATGCGTTCACGGACGCCGTTGCGCGCGTCGCGAACGGGGGCAGCGCTCTCGATCCGGAGGTGATCGGGCGCATGCTCGGGCGCCGTCGCCATGAAGGGCCGCTCGACGAGCTCAGTCCCCGCGAGCGCGATGTCCTCGGCCATCTAGCAGAAGGCAAGTCCAACCACGGGATCGCCGAGTCACTCGTCGTAACCACGGCCGCGGTGGAGAAGCACATAACCAGCATCTTCCAGAAGCTGGGGCTCGACGCGAGCCCGACAGAGCATCGACGTGTGATGGCCGCGCTGACCTACCTGCGCGATCCTGCGCACTAAGCAGCGCGCAACTCGAGGGTCCGCACGGCTGAACGGGAGGACCGCAACCCGGTCAACGACGGCGTTAGCGGACGCCCGCATCTGCAGCAGACCCAGTCGCCGTCCTGGTCGCGCGACGCCATCACCTCGCGGTCCGCGCAACGGCAGCTCGGGGCATGGTGGGGCGCGAACACACTCATTTGATGGCACGCCGGCTTGTGGTTGAGATCGCTGGTGCTCATGTTCTTCTCCTTGGGTTGTCTGGGGCCCGGATCACTCACGCGTGCACGCGTGCACGCGTGCTCTGCTCGGCGCCCGCACGTGCGAGCTCTCTCGGACTTCGGCCGGCCGGCTGCGACTGCGTGTTTCATACTCGAGCCGCTCCCGGCCGTGCACCGGCCAGCCGCTCCTCGCCGCCCAACAGCTGCTCGATCCGATCGATGACCGAGCGGTAAACGCTCGCCGCGCGTTCCTCGCGGTCCAGGGCCGCGCCGTACGCCGCAAACGGGAGCGCGGCGTCGGTCCGCGGCGCCCTCGACCACACCCCGTACGCCGCGTTCACCGCTTCGCACTCCGCGAGCCAGTCGAGGTAGCGTGCGAACGCTTCGTCGATGAGCTGGTCGCGCACCCACTGGTCGAACTCGCGTCGCTGAAAGAGTCGCCGGCTCATCGCGATTGGGAGCGGTAGGAACGGGTTCTGCCATCCGGCCGCGGCGGTGAGACGAATGTCTTGCCAACCATGCGCACACCTTTGCGCCGGGACGGACGGGCCGCCATACCCCCGTCCCCGAGACATCGTTCCGCCGGACCGGAGCGCAGGGGTGGGGTCAGCCCTACCTTCGGGGTCGTCCGGACCATCGCGCGCACGCGAGCGCGGTGCCCTCGCGATGCCCACGATGTGGGCTAGCCTTGCCTCGTGACGGCATTGAGACGCGCGCGA
>DATHGU010000219.1:0-5961 GCA_035317495.1 Solirubrobacteraceae bacterium | reverse complement strand
GTGGGCGGCCGGGCGCACGACGTCGGCCGCGAAGCCGTGCACCCAGTCGCGAATGTCCTTCTGGTCCTGGCTGAGCGCCAGCGAGAAGGTGACGTCCTGGCCCGCCGCGCCGGAGATCGCCTCGACCGCCGCCTCGGCGGCATCCGTGCCAACGGGAGCGGCGGCGTCGGCAGCGGCGGGCGTGGGAACGGCGGATGGAGCAGACGCTGACATCGGCGGATTCTCCTGGATAGGCGTAGAGGGGATGATCGCGCGCCCGGCGCACCCGCCGGGACTCGACCGAGATTACCCGACGGGGACGTGCACCAAACCGGGTGAGGCCCGCGCGGGACTTGAAGTCAAGGCTTGCGCGCGTGAGAGCGCAACAGATGTCTCCCATTCGGCCCGCTCTCACACTCGGCATTCGGAAAAGGTCCTAATCCCGACCTTGTTTAGGCTGTTAGTTTGCCCTATCATCACCTCGCCGATGCTTTCGATGTCCCCGATGAAGAAAGTGGTCATGACCAAAAACACCCTTGCAGTGCTCGTGGCGCTCTGCGCGGCCACGCTTGGGCTGAGCGCCTGCGGCTCGTCCTCGTCATCGTCTGCGGGCGGCTCGAGCAGCAGCCTGACGCTCGTCGCATACTCGACGCCACAAGCGGCTTTTGAAAAGCTGATCCCTGCGTTCCGGGCGACGCCGGAAGGTAAGGGCGTGAGCTTCAAGCAGTCCTACGGCCCGTCGGGCGAACAGAGCCGCGCGGTGTCCAATGGGCTGCACGCCGACGTGGTCGACTTCTCGCTCGAACCGGACGTCGAACGGCTTGTCAAGGCCGGCCTCGTCTCCTCGAACTGGGACCAGAACCCCACGCACGGCTTCGTGTCTAACTCGGTGGCGGTGATCATCGTGCGCAAGGGAAACCCCAAGCACATCACCGGCTGGTCGGATCTCGTCAAGCCCGGCGTGCAGGTGGTGACGCCCAACCCGTTCACCTCCGGTGGCGCGCGTTGGAACGTGATGGCCGCCTACGGCGCGCAGCTGAAGGAAGGCAAGACGCCGACGCAGGCTCAGGAATACCTCAAGTCGCTGTTCGGAAACGTCGTCAGCCAGGACAGCTCTGCACGCAACGCGCTGCAGACGTTCGTCTCCGGCCGGGGCGACGCGCTGATCGACTACGAGAACGAGGCGATCACCGACCAGAAGAAGGGCCAGCCGATCGAATACGTGATCCCCAAGGACACGATCCTGATCCAGAACCCGATCGCCGTCGTCGGCAAAGGCGGCGCCGCGACGACGGCGCAGAAGTTCGTCGACTACCTGATCTCGCCGGCGGCGCAGGCGATCTGGGCCGCCCAGGGCTATCGCCCGGTGATCTCCGGCGTCTCGGGCGCGAACTTCCCGAAGCCCGCTGGCCTGTTCACGATCGATGCGGTCGGCGGCTGGAAGAAGGTGACGAAGGAATTCTTCGATCCGGAAACCGGCATCGTCACGAAGATCGAGCAGGGCCTGGGGGTTTCCACTGCCAAATAGCAGCGCAGCCGTCGCCGTAAAGCGACCGCGCGCGCCGATCGTCGGCGCGCGCGGCGGCAGCGTGCTCGGCAAGGGCCTGCTGGGCATCTACCTATCGGTGCTCGTGCTGCTGCCGGTTGCCGCGGTGCTGGCGAAGTCGGGCACCGGCGGCACGAGCCAGTTCTGGCGCGAGATCTCGAACCCGGAGGCGGTCGCGGCGATCAAGCTGACGCTGATCATCTCGGCGATCGTGGTGGTCATCAACGCCGTCTTCGGGACAATCATCGCGTGGGTGCTCGTGCGCGACGAGTTCCCCGGCAAGCGCATCGTCAACGCGCTGATCGACCTGCCCTTCGCGCTGCCGACGATCGTCGCCGGCGTGGTTCTGCTGGCGCTGTACGGAAAGGGGAGCCCCGTCGGCATCGACGTCGCGTTCACGCGCGTTTCGATCGGGCTCGCGCTGCTGTTCGTCACGCTTCCGTTCGTGGTGCGCTCCGTGCAGCCCGTGCTGCACGAGCTCGACCTGTCGATGGAGGAAGCCGCCGAGTCGCTCGGCGCCCGGCCGCTTGCCGTGCTGCGCCGCATCGTGCTGCCCAGCCTCGCGCCGGCGATCATCTCCGGCGTCGCGCTCAGCTTCGCCCGGGCGGTCGGCGAGTTCGGGTCGCTCGTGCTGATCACCGGCAACCTGCCGTTCAAGACGGAGGTCGGCTCGGTGTACGTGTTCGGCCAGATCCAGAACGAAAACCTCCCCGCCGCGGCAGCCGTCTCGGTCGTGCTGCTCGTCGCGGCGCTCGTCGTGCTCGCGGCGCTGACGGTGCTCTCGCGCTGGAGATCCAAGCATGTCCTCTAGCGCCTCGGGGTCGATCGCCCTTTCCACGGAGACGGTCGGGCACGCTGCCCCGCGCCGTGGCGCTCCGCGCGCGGATGGCGCCGCGCGGGCGCGCAAGCTCGGCGTGCGAACCGTCGCGCTCGGCTACCTCGCGCTGCTCCTGCTGGCCCCCGTGGCGATGATCTTCTATCGCACCTTCGAACATGGCCTGAGTCCCGTTTGGCACGCCGTCACCGAGCCGAACGCGCAGCACGCCTTCTGGCTGTCGCTGGAGATCGTCGCGATCGCAGTTCCGCTGAACACCGTCTTCGGGATCGGCATGGCGCTGCTGCTCGAGCGCGGGCGCTTCAAGGGCAAGGCGCTGCTCGGAATGCTCATCGACCTGCCGTTTGCGATCTCGCCGGTCGTGATCGGCCTGGCGCTGGTGCTCGCGTACGGCAAAACCGGCTGGCTCGGGGACTGGCTGGCCGAAAACGGCATCCAGGTGATCTTCTCGGTTCCGGGAATGGTGATCGCCACGGCGATCGTCTCGCTGCCATTCGTGGCGCGCGAGACGATGCCCGTGCTGCGCGAGATCGGCACCGACGCCGAGCAGGCCGCCTCGACGCTCGGCGCGAACGGCTGGCAGACGTTCTGGCGCATCACGCTTCCTGCCATCAGATGGGGGGTCGTCTACGGCGTCGTGCTGACTACCGCCCGGGCGCTCGGCGAGTTCGGCGCCGTGAGCATCGTCTCGGGGCGGATCGAGGGCGAGACGCAGACGCTGCCCCTCTACGTGCAGGCGCGCTTCGAGAACTTCGACGTCACCGGCGCCTACACCGCCGCGGTGGTGCTCGCGCTGCTGGCGTTCGCGACGCTCGTGTTGATGAACCTGCTGACGCGCAAAACGCGCGCGGAGGGAGAAGGTCGGGCGAAGCCCGGCCGGTCAAGGCGGCCCGGATGGCCGCTGCCGTTTCGAGGACGTGGGGCTGGAGGCCCCACGGAGGTGACCAACTGATGGCAATCGAGGCGCGTCACGTCAGCAAGCATTTCGGCACGTTCACGGCGCTCGACGACGTCTCCGTCACGGTCGGCGACGGCGCGCTGATGGCGCTGCTCGGGCCGAGCGGCAGCGGCAAGTCGACCCTGCTGAGGATCATCGCCGGGTTGGAGAGCCCGGACGAGGGCGAGATCGTGATCGGCGGCGAGCCGGTCACCGACATGCCGGCGCGCAGCCGCGGAGTCGGCTTCGTGTTCCAGCACTACGCCCCCTTCAAGCACATGACCGTGCACGACAACGTCGCCTTCGGGTTGAGCGTGCGCAAGCGGCCGAAGTCGGAGATCGAGGCCCGTGTCAATGAGCTGCTCGGGCTCGTGCGACTCGACGGGCTCGCGAAGCGCTACCCCTCGCAGCTGTCGGGTGGGCAGCTGCAGCGCATGGCCCTCGCTCGGGCCCTCGCCGTCCAGCCGAAAGTGCTGCTGCTGGACGAGCCGTTCGGCGCGCTCGACGCACAGGTGCGCGGCGAGCTGCGCGCATGGCTTCGCCGGCTGCACGATGAGATCCACGTCACGACGATCTTCGTCACGCACGACCAGGAGGAGGCGATGGAGGTCGCCGAGCAGATCGTCGTGATGAACGACGGGCGGATCGAGCAGGCCGGGTCGCCGCGCGAACTGTACGAGTCGCCGAGCAACGAGTTCGTCATGTCCTTCATCGGCCCGGTCAACCGCATCGGCGACGCGTTCGTGCGCCCGCACGACGTGCAGATCCTCGCGCACGATGACGGCAGCGCGACCGAGGCGCTGATCAAGCGCGTCGTGCACCTAGGCTTCGAGGTCCGCGTCGAGCTGACCCTGCCCGACGGCCGCGACATCTGGGCGCAGGTCACACGCGGGACCGCTCAGGAGCTCGAGCTGCACGAGGGCCAGATTCTCCCCGTCCGCCTCCCCCAGCCGCGCGTGTTCGCGGCCTAGCGCGTTTCCCAGGCTTCCTCTTGGCGCGTGAGCGCGAGGACGTCCTTGGGCAGCCTGCCGTTGGACACGTCGGCGACGGTCACGTGCTCGAGCACTTTGCGCAGGTTGGAGCGCAGGGCGATCCATACCTGCTGCAGCGCCTCCGCCGAGCCGACGTACTGGATCTCCTCGGGGCGCTGCCCGCGGACGCCGACCAGCGGGCCCTCGACGGCGCGAATGATCTGCGCCAGGTTGACCTCGTCGGCAGGCTGCGCGAGCCAGTACCCCCCTTCGGGCCCGCGCTGGCTGCGGACGATCCCCGACGAGCGCAGCTGCGTGAGGATGTTCTCCAGGAAGGACACGGGAATGCCCTGCGCCTGCGCGACATCGTCGACCTTGCGCGGCGCGTCCTGCTTGCTGTCGGCCAGCTCGATGACCGCACGGACGGCGTAGTCGGCCTTGGCTGTTACGTGCATGCGGTGATTCTCCCGGAAACGACGGCGGACGTCGTTCGCCGTCGCTGGCCGGCGCGACTAGCGGCCGAGCTCGCCGGGTGCACGCACTCGCCGCAGGGCAAGGATCGACAGCGACGAGCAGCCGAGCAGCACGGCCATGATGCCGAGCAACGACGCGTCGCCGCCGGGCCACGAGGCGCCCGCGCCCTCGGCCAGCCAGAAGATCCCGTAGGAGCTCAGCATCACGCCGACGACGAACTTCAGCGTGTTCTCGGGCACCCGCGCGAGCGGCGCGCGAGCGGCGAAGCCCGCGGCTGCGACGACCGCGATCGCGGCGAGCGCGGATGCCGAGGCGAGCGCGATGTGATGGTGGTCGGACCCGAGCGTGACGACGATCAGCGCCACCTCGAAGCCCTCCAGCAGGACGCCTTTGCAGGCGATCGCGAACGAGTAGCGATCAAAGCCGCGACGCGACTCGCTCAGGCGGGTAGCCGCCGAGCTCTCGCGCGCGAAGACCTCGCGCTCGTCGTGCAGCGCCTTGCGGCCGGCGGCGCGGAGGATCGCCTTGCGCAGCCACTGCAGGCCGAAGCCGAGCAGCAGCACGCCGATCAGCAGGCGCAACGGGTCGATCGACACCGATGCGAGCGCCGAGCCGAGCCCGGCCACGACGGCCGCGAGCATGACCGCTGCCGCCCCCACGCCGGCCCACGCGGAAGCCCAGCTGCGCGTCTGTCCGACTGCCATCACGATCGTCGTCGCCTCGACGGCCTCCACAGCGCACGCGAGGAACACCGACAACGCCAGGCCGAGCTGCGCGCCGCTCATCGCGGTCCGTACGGCGCGCGCGCCGCGTGCGAGCGGATTGCTGCTGTCATCACGCGGCGGGCCTCATCGATGACCGATGCTAGCTTTCCCCCGGCCGCAGCCTTGCCCACTCGACGGGCGCGGTCTCTAGCATCCGCTCATGAGCCCGCGCTGGAACTGGGACTTCGAGGATGAGCGGCGGCCCGCGCGGCTACCCGTCCGCTCGTCGCTGAAGAAAGCGCCGCAAATCGCGCGCCGCACGCTGATTCGCCGCCGTCGGATCGCAGTGGCTCTGGTGTTCGCAGTATTTGTGATCGTGCTCGCCGTCGCGCTCGCGGGCTCCCACCACCAGGGCTCGACGTCCTCGGCGAGCGCCCGAACGGGCACACACAGCGTCCTAGCGCCGGCGCCCGCGCTGCCCGCCGACACGCTCGAACGCGGCCGCAAGGCCGTCA
>DATHGU010000218.1:0-10405 GCA_035317495.1 Solirubrobacteraceae bacterium | reverse complement strand
GATCGGCAGGGCGAGCACGGAGGTGGCCTTCAGCTCGTTCTGCGCCGGCGCGCGCGCTTCGGCCCAGCGACCGGGAACGATGTGCTCGACGATCGCCTCCAGCGCGGTCAGCTTCTCCTGCGAGGACTCGACCAAGCGCGCCTTTCCGAGCAGCATCACCGAGCGATAGTTGGCCGAGTGGTGCATCGCGGCACGCGCGAGCACGGAGGTCGCCTTCAGCTCGTTCTCACTCGGCGGGCGCGCCTGCGCCCAGCGGCCGGGCACGATGTGCTCGACGATCGCCTCCAGCGCGATCAGCTTCTCCGTCGGCTCGACGACGCTGCGGGCTTCTCCGAGCAGCATCACCGAGCGGTAGTTGGCCGAGTGGTGCATGGCCGCACGCGCGAGCACGAGGCCGTCCAGCAGCGACACGGTCAGGCAGGCGGGCGTACCTGCGTCGAGCGCGCGCAGCGTGCGGCCTGCGCTCGAACCGTGCACGTAGACGAGATGGCCATGGCGCGCGTGCAGCGTGGGGATCACGAACGGCTGCCCGCGCTCGTCGGCGATACCGAGGTGCGCGATCAGCGCCTCGTCGAGGATCGCGTCGATCAGCGCGCGATCGTGGCTGCCGCGCTCGCGCTTGCGACGCAGCCGGACGCGCTCGGAGGCCGGCCCGGGCCGCGCGGAGGCCCCAGCGTGGGGCGCGTCGGGCTGGCTGGCCGAATGGTTGTCGGAGCGGCTGTGCGCGGGAGCGGACACCGGTCATCCTCTCATTTAATATTTAATCTGTAATAGTACAGTTACGTGACTGAACTGAAACAATATCGGATAACCGCCGGCAGTGCCGCGGAGCTCGTCGCGGACGTCGAAGGCGCGGTCGCGCGCGGCGAGCTGGTGGCCGGGCAGGCGCTTCCCTCCGTCAGGCGCCTGGCGGTCGCGGTGGGCCTGAGCCCCGTGACCGTCGCCGCGGGGCTGGCCGAGCTGCGCCGGCGCGGCGTGGTGGTCAGCGAGCCGCGCCGCGGCACGCGCATCGGCGAGCGCCCGCCGATCGGCTCGGCGCGCGCGGCGCTGCCTGTCCCGCCCGGCGCGCAGGATCTGTCGCTGGGCAATCCCGATCCCGCGCTGCTGCCCGATCTGTCGCGCGCGCTCGCCCGCACGGAGCTGCCCGTTCGCCTCTACGGCGAGCCTGCTGCGGTGCCCGAGCTGGCGGCGCTCGCGCACGAGCAGCTGCGCGCCGACGGGATCCCCGGCGAGGCGCCGTTCGTCGTCAGTGGCGCGCTCGACGGCATCGAGCGCGTGATCGAGGCCCACCTGCGGCCCGGCGACCGCGTCGCCGTGGAGAACCCCGGCTACGCCGCGCTTTTCGACCTGCTGCGCGCCCGCGGCCTCGTCCTGGAGGCGGTCGCCGTCGATCAGCGCGGCATGCGGCCCGCCGAGCTGCAGGCCGCCATCGAGCGCGGCGCGAGCGCCGCGATCATCACCCCGCGCGGGCAGAACCCGACCGGCGCCGCGCTCGACGCGCGCCGCGCGGCGCAGCTGCGCCGCGTCCTCGCGCAGGCGCCCGGCACGCTCGTGATCGAGGACGACCATCTCGGGCCCGTCGCGGGGAGCGGGCTGCACACGACTGTCACCGGGCTCGAGCGCTGGGCGGCGACGCGCTCGGTCGCCAAGGCGCTCGGACCCGACCTGCGCCTGGCGGTGCTCGCCGCCGATCCGCAGACGCTCGCACGCGTGCAGGGACGCCAGCAGTGCGGCCCCGGCTGGGTCAGCCACGTCCTGCAGCGCCTCGTGCTGCACCTGTGGCGCGATCCGCAGGTGCTCGAGCTGATCGAGCGCGCGAGCGCGACGTACACGAAGCGGCGCCGGCAGCTGCTGCGCGAGCTCGACGCCCGCGGCGTCCGCGCGAGCGGCACCTCGGGGCTGAACGTGTGGGTGCCGGTGCCGGAGGAGACGGCGGCCGTCGGCGCCCTGCTGCAGCGCGGCTGGGTGCTCGCGCCCGGAGCTCCGTTCCGCCTGGCCGGTGCCGCACCGGCGCTGCGCGTCACGATCGCGACGCTCGCCGAGCGCGAGGCGCAGCGCCTCGCGGCCGACCTCGCCGACGTGCTGGCGCCGGCGCGAGCGCGGCGCAGCGGATAGCCGATCATGTCTGCCGTGCCGCGCACGCCGAGCACCGCGATCGCTCCCGCGCGCCGCCGCGCGTTCGTCGTGCTGCGCCGCGTGTTCGAGCGCGGCGCCTACGCCGACCTCGCCCTGCAGGCCGAGGCCGCCGGGCTCGACGCGCGCGACCGCGCGCTGGCGATGCGCCTGGCCTATGGCGCCGTCCAGCGCAAGGGCACGCTCGATCACCTCATCGAGCAGCTCGCGGGGCGTCCGGTGCAGCGGCTGGATCCGCCCGTGCTGGCGGCGCTGCGCCTCGGGCTGTACGAGCTGCTGTATCTGTCGGGCTCGCCCGACTACGCGGTCGTGGCCGACGCCGTGCAGCTCGCCAAGACGCACGGCCGCGGCGGGCACGGGCTCGTCAACGCCGTCCTGCGGCGCGCCGGCCGCGAGGGCCCCGCCGGATTGCTGGGCTCGCTCGGCGACGACACGCCCGCGCGGGCGGCCGTCAAGCACTCACATCCGGAGTGGATCGCGCGGCTGTGGTGGGATCACCTCGGCGCTGCCGATGCGCGCGCGCTGATGGCCTACGACAACGAGCCGGGCGAGCTCGCGCTGCGCGCGAACACGCTCGTCACCGACGCGAAGACGCTGGCCACGCAGCTCGGCTCGGCCGGCGTGCGCGCGCACCGCGATGCGCGGCTCTCCGAGGCGCTCGTGCTCGACGGGCCGCTCGACATCCACGACTCGCCACTGTGGAGCGCCGGCGCGTTCATGGCGCAGTCGCGAGCCGCGATGCTCGTGGGCCGCGCGCTCGCGCCGCGCCCCGGCGAGCGGGTCCTCGACCTGTGCGCCGCGCCGGGCGGCAAGGCGACGCACCTCGCCGCCTTGATGGAGGCCCGCGGCGAGCTGCTCGCCGTCGAGCGCAACCGCCGGCGGGCGGGCGAGCTGGCGCGCACTGCGCAGCGCCTGCTGGCCGGCAACATCCGCGTCGAGGTGGGCGACGCGGCGCGCGTGCGGGCAGGCGAGCCGGCGTTCGACCGCGTGCTCGTCGATCCGCCCTGCTCGGGGCTCGGCACCTTGCAGGCGCGCGCCGACCTGCGCTGGCGGGTGACGCCCTCGGCCGTCGAGCAGATGGCCGCCGCGCAGGCGGCGATCCTCGCGGCGGGCGCCGCTGCCCTGCGTCCGGGCGGCGTGCTTGTCTACTCTACTTGCACGATCTCTCCAACTGAGAACGAGCACGTGATCGCGACCTTCCTGGATGCCCACGCCGACTTCTGCCTCGACGATCTCGCCTCAGAGCTGCCCGCGCTCGCGCCGGACCCGCCGCGCCCGCCGGGCCTCGATGCCACGCGGCGCGCGGCCGCAGCAGGCGCGGGCGAGCAGCCGGCGGCGGCGGGCGACATGGCTCGGGCGGTGCTGACGCTGCCCCATCGCGACCACACGGCGGGATTCTTCATCGCGCGGCTGCGACGGAGCTGAGCGTGGAGGGCGAACGCAAGGCGCCGGCCAAGACGACCGTCGACCTCGGGCCGCAGTGCCCGCACTGCGGCGAGCCCTGGCTGCGCCCCACCAACCTCGCCGGACGCTACCGCTGCGTCTACTGCCTGCACCGCTTCGAGCTGACCTCCGTGTGTCCCAACTGCGGCGAGCACTCGACGATCGTGAGGATGTCCTCTACGGCGATGATGAAGTGCAATAACTGCGGCGACTCCATGCTCCAACCCATATGAGCGCTTTGGCGCGCGAGCTGTTGGGGAGTGTGCGGGTGGCGCCTTCGATCTTGTCGGCCGACTTCGGGCGGCTGCGGGAGCAGGTCGGCGAGGTGCTGGCGGCCGGCGCGCGGGTGATCCACGTCGACGTGATGGACGGGCACTTCGTGCCGCCGATCACGGTCGGTCCGCTGGTCGTGGCGGGGCTCGCCGAGCAGGTGCGCGAGGCGGACGGGATGCTCGACGTGCATCTGATGATCGAGCGTCCGGAGCGTCATGTGGGCGAGTTCGTGAAGGCGGGCGCGCACTCGGTGACGTTCCATGCGGAGGCCACGCCGCACCTCGCGTACGCCGCCGGGATCATCCGCGACAACGGCGCATGCGTCGGCGTGGCGATCAATCCGGGCACGCTCGTCGGGGCGCTTTCGGAGGTGGCCGGCGCGATCGACATGGCGCTGTGCATGACGGTCAACCCGGGCTGGGGCGGGCAGCCGTTCATCGATCACTCCCTGCAGAAGATCCCGCGCGTTCGTGCGATCGTCGGCGACGGGGTCGCGGTGCAGGTGGATGGTGGAGTCGACCCGGACACGGCGCCGGCATGCCGGCAGGCGGGCGCCAGCGTGTTCGTCGCCGGCTCGGCGATCTTCGGCGCCGAGGACCCCGGCGCGGCCTACCGCGCGATCGTTGGCGCGGTCGGGGCGGACTGACGGGCGCTCGCGCCCAGCGACCGCGAGCCCTGCCGGTAGAGCGCCCACAGCAGCATGGCCAGCAGGCCGGTCGCACCGGCGTAGCCGATCTCGGTGCGCGCGAGCTGGTCGCCGACCGCGGGGATCAGCATCCAGGCCAGGAACGCGGCCGCGGCCAGCAGCCAGCAGAGCGCAGCCGCGCGCGCGCGGTCGCGTGCGAGCGCCGCCTGGTTCAGCGCGCCCGAGGCCAGGTGAAGCCCCATGCCGAGCCCCACGAGGGCCAGGCCGAAGCGGTCGTAGGAATAGTGCTGGCCGAACAGATGGCGCATGACGAACGGCCCGATCGCCAACAGCCCGAGCGCCACTACGGCCGCGAACGCCGCGATCGCGAGCACCGTGATGCGGATCGCACGCGCGAAAGCGTCGTGCCCTGCGGTGGTCTCGAGACCTGTCAGGTGCGGCAGCAGCGAGGTCTGGATCGCCTGGAAGAGCTGCAGCGGGGCGCGCGCGATCAGCAGGACCTGGAAGACGACACCCACGAGCGCTTTGTTCGAGGACGTGGCGGCAACCGTCAGCACGGCGGCGTTCAGCAGCGTCTGCTCGGAGAGCATGATCCCCGAGACCCACCCGGCGAAGCCCGTGCCGCGCCGCAGCGAGAGCTCCTCGTGAGCGATCCCGGATCGGCCGGCCGCCTCCTGGACTCCGTCGGTTCCGGGCCCCGCGAGCGCGGCATCGGCCTCGTCCGCGGTGATCGGCCCGGCCAGCGCGGCGTCGGCCTCGTGCGCGGCGGCCGGCGCCTGGCCGAGCGCCTCGCGCTGGTCCTGGCCGCGGCGCGCGAAGGCCGCCGGAACGACGAGCAGCGAGACGAGCGGCGCGGCCGCGATGCCCAGCGCGACGGCGGTCTGCCCGCTCGAGATCCCCAGCGCCACGGCCAGCGCGAAGCACAGCCGCGACACCGACTCCATCAGCACGAGACCGCCGTACAGCGCGAAGTACTCGTGGCCGGCCAGCCAACCGCGCGCGAAGTAGCTCGCGGCATACGCGAGCGTCCCCGCGAGCAGCACGTCGTACAGCGCGTCGTAGTGGTCGAACACGTTCCGCACGAGCTCGTCGTGCAGCGCCAGCGCGACGAGCAGGAACGCCAGCGCAAAGCCGCTCTGGATCGCTATCGGCACGCGCAACGGATGCTCGGCGTGCCCCAACGCTCGGCGCTCGGCGATCGTGCGCGAGAGCAGCTGTTCGATCGGCCGGTAGATCACCGAGATGATCACGAACATGACCGACCACAGGAGGGCGATTCGCGAAGCCGCGGCTTCGCCCAGCACGTGGCTGGAGATCGAGAAGTAGGCCAGCGTCAGCAGCCCCGTCGAGGCGATCCCGATCGACAGGATGCGCGCGCCGCGCCCGTAGGAGCGCTGTCGCCCACGATCGCTTCCCGGCGCGTTCACAGCGGCGCTGGATGGTCGCTGCATGAAGCGTCTAGAGCCGGACGAGCAACATCGTCCAGGGAAACGGCGAGCGGACCTCGATGACGTCCCCGTGGCGCGAGAGCAGCCGCGCAAACGAGCGCCGCGACCAGTGGTTGAGATGCCCCGGAGTGTTGCCCAGCTGCGAGACGTATGCGCCGCGCGCGAGGTTCAGCATGCGCCACAGCGGCTCGCGTGGCACCGACACCAGCAGGTGGCGCCGCGCGCAGCGCGCCATCTCCTCGAGCGTGTGCTCGGGTTCGGGGACGTGCTCGAGCACCTCGATCGCGGTGGCGAGATCGAACTCGTCGGCCTCGAAGGGCAGTGACCCGGCTCCCGTCGTGCGGTACTCCAGGTTCGGCGCTTCTCGCTGCGACCAGCCGGCCTGAATCGACTCCTCCTGCAAGTCGATGCCGACGACGCGCGCCTCGGGCATGCGCAGCGCCCAGCGGTGCACGAGCACCCCCTCTCCGCAACCTACGTCGAGCAGCGAGCGCGGCTCGGCGTGCGCCATCAGCTCGTCGAGCGTTCGCTCGAAGCCGCCCATCAGGCGCCGCACGAGAGGGTTCTGCGAGCCGTACTTGTCGTATGTGTTGCCCGTCACGATCCCGTCCTCGGAGACGGTCACGCCGCTCACAGCCGCACCGCCTCCTCGGGGCGCTGTGGGCGCTCCTGCTGCTGCTGCTGCGGTTGCTCGCCGCCCTCGGGCCGGCCCTCTTCGTAGTGGGAGGGAGCCACGCCGAGCTCCAGCTCGATGCGCCGCACGCGCTCGAAGGTCTTCTGCGTCATCACGCGCTGCGCCGCAAGCAGGTCGCCGATCACGCCGAGCGCCCACAGCACTACCGCGGCGATGAACAGGACCGCGCCGAGGATCAGCGACTGCACGTGCCCCTTGCCGCTCCCTTCGGCGTAGGCCACGACGAAGCGGATCCAAACCCCGACCGAGGCCAGGCCGACGAGCAGCGCGAGGCTCCAGAACACGCGCAGCGGCTCGTACTGCGCGTAGATGCGGAAGATCGAGACGGCATTGCGCCGCACGTATGCGCCCATCGAGGGGAACAGGCGTGACTCGCGCGTCTGCGGGTTGGTGCGCACCGGAACATGGTCGATCGCGACGAGCAGCTTGCCGGCCTGGATGATCGTCTCGAGCGTGTAGGTGAACTTCGACACGACCATCATCTGGATCGCCGCCTCGCGGTTGTAGGCGCGGAACCCCGATGTGGTGTCCGGCACGGTCGTCGAGGAGGCCTGGCGGACGACCCACGAGCCGAGTCGCTGGAGCGTCTTCTTCAGCGGCGAGAAGTGCTCGACGTCCGTCACCTCGCGGTCGCCCACGACCATGTCCGCCCGCCCCTCGAGGATCGGGCGCACCAGCCGCGCGACATCCGGGCCGTAGTACTGGTTGTCGGCGTCCGTGTTGACGATCACGTCGGCGCCGAGCTTCAGCGCGGTGTCGATGCCGGCCTGGAAGCCGGTCGCCAGTCCCTTGTTGTTGGTCAGGCGCACGAGGTGCTCGACGCCGTGTGCGCGGGCGACCGCGACGGTCTCGTCGGTCGAGCCGTCGTCGACGATCAGCCGCTCCACGACGTCGAAGCCGTCGACCTCGCGGGGCAGATCCGCGAGCGTCTGGGGGAGCTGGTCTGCCTCGTTGAAGCAGGGGATCTGGATGATGAGCTTCATCGGCAAATTGCCTAGACTTGGCTTCCGGCAGTATCCCAGAGCGCAGGCCATGATCTCGGCGCAAGGCGCGTGGGTCGCGCCGGTGCCGGTCCATGCCGGCCGAGTCTCGATGGAAAGCGCGACGCTCACCCGGGTCCGACCGGGCTCGATCCGGCGGGGGCGGCTTCGCGCCGTACGTCCCGCCACGTGGGCGAAGATCGCCTTCGCGGCGATGTGCGTCGGCGCGCTGATCGGCTACTTCGTCTACCCCACCTACCCCACCTACGATTCCTTCTACGCGATGTTGTGGGGTCGCGACCTGCTGCACTTCCACCTGCCCGACTTCCGCGTCTATCGTGGCCCGACCGAGCACCCGCTGGCGATCGCCTTCGGCATCTTCTGCTCGATCTTCGGCCAGGGCGGGGCGCGCCTGATGGTGCTCGGCTCGATCGGCTCGTTCGTGGCCGTCGTCGCCGGCATCTACCGCCTCGGACGGCTGTGCTTCGGCCCGCTCGTGGGCCTGGTTGCCGGGCTGCTCGTGCTCAGCCGATTCTTCCTCGAGAACCTCGCCGCGCAGGGCTACCTGGACATCTCCTACATCGCGCTGATCGTGTGGGCGGTCGTGCTGGAGGTCGAAAAGCCGCGCCGCGGCGCGCCCGTGCTGCTGGTGCTCGCCGCCGCCGGGCTGCTGCGTCCCGACGCCTGGCTGCTGTCCGGCGCGTACTGGCTGTGGTGCGTGTGGCCCGCTCGTACGCCGCCCGGCTCAGGGGCCCCGCCGCGCACCTCGCTGCGCGCGCGGCTCGAGCTCGCCGCGATCGCCGCGACCGGCCCGGTCGTGTGGGTGCTGGTCGACTTGATCGTGACGGGCAAGACCTTCTACTCGCTCAACTCGACGGCCGGCCTGGCGCACGAACTGGGTCGCACGCAGGGCATCTCCAGCGTGGTCGCGTCGCTGTGGACGTTCTCCGTGCGGATCGACAAGCTGCCCGCGCTGCTCGGCGCGCTGGCCGGCATCCCGCTGGCGATCTGGCTCACCCCGCGCCGCGTGCGCACCCCGCTGGCCGCGCTCGTGCTGCTGCTCGCCGTGTTCGTGATCGAGGGCGCCGCCGGCGCGTCGGTGATCGACCGCTACCTGATGGCAGCGGCGATCATGCTGCTGGTGTTCTGCGCCGTGGCCGTCGGCGGCTGGTCGATGCTCGAGCCGGGCACGGTCATGCGCCGCATCTGGATGGCCGGCGCCGCCGTGCTCGTCGTGTACGGCACGACCTCCGCCGCCACGACGCTGAACCTCACGAGCCTGCGCACGACGCTCGCCTACCACGAGGACTTCCACAAGGGGCTCGCCGTCGCACTGGCCGCGCCGGCGGTCGAGCGCGAACTGCGACGCTGTCGGCTCCTGTCGCTGCCCAACAACAAGCTGATCCCCGACGCCCGCTGGATCCTCGACACGGTTGGACAGCGCAACGTCGTTGCCCGCAGCCAGGCGCGCGCCGACGTCGCCAAGGGCTCGCACACGCTGGAGAACCGCATCCGCCGCGGCAGCGTGGCCGTCTATCCGCTCGGCAGCGCGGTGTTCTTCGAGGCGATCGTCGACGTCGGCGACGACCCGCGCGACCAGCTGCCGATGGCGGGCTTCAGGCGGATCTTCACGAGTCACTACTACGCGATCTATGGCAACTGCTGAGGTCCCTCGCCGGTGGGCGTGGCCGGCGCTGGCAATCGTGCTCGCGGGCGGCCTCGCGCTGCGGCTGTGGGGGGTCCAGCAGGGACTGCCCTACGCGTTCAACGCCGACGAGGCCGACCACTTCGTGCCGAGGGCCGTGCACATGTTCGGGCACAGCCTGAACCCCCACTACTTCGCCAATCCGCCCGGCTTCACCTACGTCCTGCACTATCTCTTCGCGCTCGCCTACGGCGGCACGACGGGCGTGCGCCACGCGTTCGCGCTGCACCCGGCAGATCTCTACACGCTCGCGCGGATCGCCGCGGCGGTGCTCGGCGTGGGCGCCCTGTGGCTGCTCTACGCAATCGGCGCGCGCCTCTTCTCACGCGCCGTCGGCCTGCTCGCGGCGGCGATCGAGGCGGTCGCGTTCCTGCCCGTGTTCTACGCCCACCTGGCGCTCAACGACGCGCCGACGCTCGCGCCGCTGACGCTTTCGCTGCTGGGCACTGCCGGCGTGCTGCGCAAAGGCCGAAAGCGCGACTACCTGCTCGCGGGGCTCGGGCTGGGGCTCGCCTGCGCGACCAAGTACACCGCGGGGATCGTCATCGTGCCGTTCGCCGCGGCCGTGGCCGCGCGCTACCTGGACGGCGGGGCCCAGCAGGGCGGGGATCGAGAGGGGACCGGCCGATCTCCGATCGACCGGTCCGGGAGCGGCCGGCAGGCCCTCGTCGGGATCGCCGTGTGCGCCGCCGCCGCGCTCGTGGCGTTCTTGATCGCCAATCCCTATTCGCTGCTCGACTATCAGAGATTCCACTCCGAACTCGTGCACCAGTCGACGCTGTCGGCTCCTGTCGCTGCCCAACAACAAGCTGATCCCCGACGCCCGCTGGATTCTCGACACCGTCGGGCAACACGACATTGTCGCCCGCAGCCAGGCGCGCGCCGATGTGGGGAAGGGGGCGCACACGCTCGAGAACCGCATCCGCCGGAGCAGCGTCGCGGTCTACCCACTCGGCAGCGCCGTCTTCTTCGAGGCGATCGTCGATGTCGGCGACGATGCGCGCGACCAGATCCCGCTAGCCGGCTTCAAGCGCATCTACACGAGCCACTACTACGCGATCTATGGCAACTGCTGAGATCCCT
>DATHGU010000217.1:0-6243 GCA_035317495.1 Solirubrobacteraceae bacterium | reverse complement strand
ACGGCCTGGCCATGCGTGCCCCCTTCGAGTCGAGGTTGCACACAGGTTCGACGCAGGTCTACGTAATCCTCTTTCCGTTAGGAGCTCTTAGGCTCGCGAAGTAAGCTCGGATGCCGTCGCTTCCGCGAAAGAGCTGTCCCTCGATGGCCACCATCGACGGGGACCACTCGAAGTCGGGTGTCGTCAGCGCGGTGAAGGCGTCAACGTCGGTCGCGTTGAAGGCGTCTATGCCCCGCTTGGCGATCTCCAGGTTGTGCTGCGACATCGACCGCCCAGTATCCCGCTCACTGTCACGGCGCGTGGCTCGGTCGGGTTGGCGTCCGTTGGCAGGGGCTGCGCGCGTTTATAGTCCTGCGACTGTGAAGTTCAGAATTGCTCGTCATTCGGGTTTTGCGCCGCCGGCCGACGCCCTGGAGCTGCTCTTGAGGCGGCTGGGAGCGCGGCGCGGTGAGCTCACGTTCGCGATGGACGGCGATGCGATCACGGCCATCTCGGAAGCACGCGAAGCCGAGGTATCGACGCGCGACGAACGAGCCGAGGCCGAACGGCGGGCGATCGTGGACCTGCTCGTCGACGTCTGCAAGGACGCGCCCGAGCTCCAGTCGGACTGGTTCGCCGTCAGCTACCTCGCCTAGCGCGACGGCAGGCCGGCGAACGAGCTGCCGCCTCGCGAGCGTGGAGCGCTTTGCTGTAGCGTCAGGAGTGATGAACGAAGGCGACCGTCAGCGCGCGGACGACCTCGAGCGGATGCTCGACGAGGGGGATGTGGCGCGCGCGGCCAAGATGGCCAAGAAATGGTCGGACGCCAATGCGCAGGTGGCGCTCGCCGAGGTGCAGCGACGCAGCGACGCCCACCGCCAGGATGTGCTCGCCGGCCAAGGCGCCGCCGGTGGGACGGCGATCGACCTCGAGGCGTTCTCGCGGCGCGACGCGGAGCTCATGTCCCTGCGAACGACGCTCGACGGTTGAGCGCGCAGGTCGCGCGCCGGCCTTCCGCGAGCCCCACGGGATCGATGCCTGACGCCAAGCGCCTGCTCGTGCTCGGCTCGACCGGATCGATCGGCAGGCAGGCGCTCGACGTTTGCACACGCAGCGCGGAGCTCGAGCTGATCGGCCTGTCTGCCGAGAGCTCGTGGGAGCCGCTCGTGGAGCAGGCCCGTGCGCACGGCGTCAAGCGGATCGCGCTGGCGGACGAGCACGCGGCGGCGCGCGCGGCGGAGGCGTGGACCGATGGCCAGGTGCTCGCGGGAGCCGAGGGCCTCGTGCGGCTGGTCGTCGAGTCGGGCGCCGATCTGGTGCTCAACGCGCTGGTCGGCTCGGCCGGGCTCGGCCCGACCGTCGCGACGCTCGGCGAGGGCATCGACCTGGCGCTGGCCAACAAGGAGTCGCTGGTTGTCGGCGGCGAGCTGGTCGTCGCGCTGGCCGAGGCGACGGGCGCGCAGATAGTGCCGGTCGATTCCGAGCACACCGCGCTGCATCAGCTGATCTCGGGCCAGCCGCCGGGGGCGGTCGAGCGCATGACGATCACCGCCAGCGGCGGTCCCTTTCGCGGCCGCGCACGCGAGGAGCTCGAGGACGTGACGGTCAAGCAGGCCCTTGCGCATCCCACGTGGGCGATGGGCGGCAAGATCACGATCGACTCGGCGACGCTCATGAACAAGGGCCTCGAGGTGATGGAGGCGCATCACCTGTTCGGCACGCCGTATGAGCGTATCGACGTCGTCGTGCACCCGCAGTCGCTCGTGCACGGCCTGATCCAGCTGGCCGACGGCGCGATGCTCGCGCATCTCGGCCCGCCCGACATGCGCATCGCGATCTCCTATGCGCTGCACGGGGGGGAGAGCGTGGAGCTGCTGGCCGATCGAGGATCGAACGATCCTCGATCGGTCGCGCCGCTGGACCTCGCGGCGGTCGCAGAGCTGACCTTCGAGGCGGTCGATCTCGAGGCGTTCCCGTGCCTGCGCCTGGCCGGCGAGGCCGCGCGGGCGGGCGGCACGGCGCCGTGCGTGCTGAACGCCGCGAATGAGATCGCTGTGCATGCCTTCCTCGAGGGTCGCCTGCGCTTCCTGCAGATCTCCGAGGTAATCGAGGCGACGCTCGCGGAGCTCGGCGCGCAGCCGGTTCGCGCGTTCGAGTCGCTTTACGAGGCTGACAGTCGGGCGCGCGAGGTCGCCGCGGCGCTGGTCGCTACGTCGGCCTGAGGTCTTTTTTTTATTGCTTCGCAGGGCGAGGCTCGCGGGTGGCCGCCAGCCGGGCAACCGCCGGATCGCGCGTGCTTGCCTGCGAAGATGGGCGCATGAGCTGGATCCTGACGATCCTGGGAATCATCGTTCTGATCGTGCTGCACGAGCTTGGCCACTTCACGGTGGCGAAGCTCGTGGGCATGCGCGTGGAGCGCTTCTCGCTGTTCTTCCCGCCGACGATCGCGCGGATCAGGCGCGGGGAGACGGAGTACGCGATCGGCGCGATCCCGGCGGGCGGCTACGTGAAGATCACGGGAATGAACCCGGAAGAGCTCGAGGATCTCGATCCGGAGGCGACCCGCCGCGCCTACTACAGCCAGGCGCCGTGGAAGCGCGTCGCGGTGATCGTGGCGGGCCCGGGCGTGAACCTGGTGATCGCCTTCGTGCTGTTCTGGGCGATCCTGTTCTCGGGCAACGTCACGGGCTCGGCCTCGCTCAACAGCCTCGATCCGTCGCTCAAAGCTGTCGTCACGAACGCGTCGGTGCTGGCGGTTGAACATGGCATGGCGGCCTCGGGCGTGCTGCGTCAAGGCGACCGGATCGTCGCGATCGACGGCCACCCGGTGACCGTCTCGACGGCGCGTGCGCGGATCGACGCGCACGCGTGCGCGCGTCAGGCGACGGACGGCTGTCGCGCGGCGACGCCCGTGCGGCTGACGGTCCGCCGCGACGGGAAGCTGCTGTCGCTGTCTCTATACCCGCGCTACAACGCGGAAGCCAAGCGGATGCTCATCGGCGTGGGCTTCGGCACGATCAAGCACTACGGAGCGCTCGCGGCGGCGGGTGGCTCGATCGGCGCGATGTGGCACGCGACGACCGGGACGCTGACAGGCTTCTTCAAAGCGCTGACGAGCTCCAAGACGCGCGGAGAAGTCAGCAGCATCGTGGGCATCACGCAGACGGCGCATGCAACGGTCGTCGAGGGATCGGGCATCGCGCTCGTCTTTCTCGGCTACATCTCGCTGGTCCTGGCGGTCATCAACCTGTTCCCGTTCCTGCCGCTCGACGGCGGCCACGTGCTGTGGTCGGTGGCCGAGAAGCTGCGCGGCAAGCGCATCTCGCTCGCGGCGATGTACCGCTACAGCTCGGTGGGGATCGTGCTGCTGCTGTTCCTCGTGATCAACGGGGTCAGCAACGACATCGGCCGGCTCGGCGGCTGAGCTGCACAAGCATGGCGGCTCGGACTGTGCCGGCTCTTGCGTGGTCGGGGTCAGCCGGGCCCGCGCGGCGCGGCGCCGGGTGGGCTCATGCACAACCAGCTCTTGACGAGCGGGCCGAGGCGCTCGGGCAGCGCCGGGCCGAACAGCCGCTCGAGCTGCGAGCGGCGCAGCAGCGAGATCTCCTCCCAGTCGCCCGCGGCGCCCAGGCGCCAGTATCGCCGGCGCAGCGGGACTGGCAGCCAGTGGGCGAAGGGCAGCAGCGCGTGCGGCTCGATCGGGAACGAGAAGGCGGGCGTCTGCACGAACCAGCCACGGCCCACGCGGCGCAGCTCCGCCGCGAAGGCCGCACGCCGCTCCGGGGCCACGTGCTCGATCACGCTCGAGCAGTACACGAGGTCGAACTGATCGTCGGCGAACGGCAGCCCGGCGGCCGCGTCGGCGCGGACGAACGGCCCCGGATAGTCGGGGCGCTCGAGCAGATCGACGCCCGTGATGTCGAGCTGCGGCTCGAGCGCACGCAGCCCGATCCGTCCGCACCCCACGTCGAGCACGCGCGCGCCGGGCGCAAGGCGCGCGAGCGCGAAGAAGCGCTCGTGACGACGGCCACGCGCGTGGGCGGCGAGGGGAGAGGCCAGGCGTGCCAGCGGACCGCGAGCGGTGCCGTACACGTCGGGCGATGCGCGCTCGGCGTCGGCCGACGTCCGCTCGGCGTCATCGGCGGCCGGCTTGGCGTCGGGGGATGGCGGCCGGGTCATGCGGGAAGGTTAGGGCCAACTGCCGAGGCGCCTGGCCGGGCGGCCGGCAGTGAGGGCCTTTTTCGAGCGGTTCACGACCGCTTCACGCTCGCCTACGGGCCCGCCGTACAATGCTGTTATGGCCTCGAAACGCCAGATACTCGTGGGCTCCGTGCCGATCGGCGGCGGAGCGCCGGTCGCGGTGCAGACGATGACGAAGACCGAGACGGCCAACCTGCCGGCGACGATGGGGCAGATTCGCACGGTGGCGGACGCGGGCGCGGACATCGTGCGCGTCGCCGTGCCGCGCGAGCAGGACGCCGAGGCGCTGAAGACGATCGTTGCGCAGTCGCCGATCCCGGTGATCGCGGACATCCACTTCAACCACACGCTGGCGCTGAAGGCGATCGAGGCGGGCGCGCACTGCGTGCGCCTGAACCCCGGGAACATCGGCGGCCCGGAGAAGGTCGCCGAGGTGATCGCGCTGGCCAGGGAGCGCGGCACGCCGCTGCGTGTGGGCGTGAACTCGGG
Organism: Solirubrobacteraceae bacterium; assembly: GCA_035317495.1. GTDB lineage: Bacteria > Actinomycetota > Thermoleophilia > Solirubrobacterales > Solirubrobacteraceae > Palsa-744. The sequence continues at coordinate 1,575 of DATHGU010000217.1, read as the reverse complement.
CTCGCTGCCCAAGCACCTGCGCGACCTCGAGTACGAGAATCCGATCGAGGCGCTCGTGACGGCGGCGATCGAGACCGTGCAGCTGATGGAGCGCCTGGACTTCACCAACTTCAAGGTGTCGATGAAGTCCACATCGGTGCCCAACACGATCGCCTCCAACCGGATGCTCGCCGAGCGCATCCCGTACCCGCTGCACCTCGGCGTCACGGAGGCCGGCACGAAGTGGTCGGGCTCGCTGAAGTCGGCCGTCGGCCTCGGCACGCTGCTGGCCGACGGGATCGGCGACACGATCCGCATCTCGCTCTCGACGTTCCACGCCGAGGAGGAGGTGAAGGTCGCGTGGGAGATCCTCAAGGCGCTCAAGCTGCGCGAGCGCGGCCCCGACCTGATCGCCTGCCCGACGTGCGGGCGGCTGCAGTTCGACATGGACAAGGTCGTCGTCGAGGTCGAGCAGCGACTGGAAGCGTACGAGGACCCGATCGAGGTCTCGGTGCTCGGCTGCGCGGTGAACGGCATCGGCGAGGCTCGCCATGCCGACTTCGGGATCACCGGCGCGAAAGACATGGGCATGATCTACTCCAAGGGCGAGCCGCTCAAGAAGGTGCCGACCGAGCAGCTCGTCGATGAGCTGTTCAAGGAGATCGACCGCTACTACGCGGCGGGCAAGACCGTCCAACGCGACGAGACGGCCGCCGCCGAGGCGCGCCGCTGGCTCGCCGAGAACGAGGACGAGACGGCGATGACGCCGGAGCGCATCGCGATGCTCGAGGCGGCAGCGGCGGAGAACGACGCCAGCGCCGCAGAGGTGCTCGAGTCGATGCTCGACGGCACAGCGCCCGAGCCGGCTGTCACGGTGCTCGACGAGTCCGTTTCGCCGGTCGCCGGGCGTCGCTTCAGCCGCAGCTAGCCGGCTGCGGCGAAGCGCTCTGCGACCTTGTCCCAGTTGACGACGTTCCACCACGCGTCGATGTAGTCGGGACGCCTGTTCTGGTACTTCAGGTAGTAGGCGTGCTCCCATACGTCGACGCCGAGCAGCGGCGCCTTGCCGTTGGAGATCGGGCTGTCCTGGTTGGCGCTGCCGACGATCTGAAGGCCCGAGCCGTCGTCCACGAGCCACGACCAGCCTGAGCCGAACTGGTTGACGCCGGTTTCCTTGAGCTTGGCCTGGAAGTCCGCGAAGGAGCCGAACGCCGAGGCGATCGCCGCCGCGAGGTCGCCGCCGGGCTCGCCGCCGCCGTCGGGGCTCATGTTCTCCCAGAACATCGTGTGGTTGTAGTGGCCGCCGCCGTTGTTTTTCACGGGCCCCTTCTTGTCGCCGAGGCTGTCGAGGTTCTTCAGGACCTCCTCGACGGGCTTGTCGGCCCACTCGGTGCCGTCGAGCGCCGCGTTGGCCTTGTCGACGTACGCCTGGTGGTGCTTGTCGTGATGGAATTCCATCGTCGCCTTGTCGATGTGCGGCTCGAGCGCGTCGTATGCGTAAGGCAGCGGCGGTACGGAGTAGGCCATGTCGCAGGCTCCTTGTCGATGGTCGGTCGAATTTGCGGTCGTTTGCTGTTCTATCAAAGGCCCGCAGGC
>DATHGU010000216.1:0-14049 GCA_035317495.1 Solirubrobacteraceae bacterium | reverse complement strand
TCGCCGTTGACGATCCCCTCGAAGAACTCCTTGCGGTCCTGGTAGGTGGGGAGCGTGCCCTTGGCCCAGCCGCGCACGTCGTTGAGCAGAATGGCCAGGCGCGCGTAGGGCTCGCCGAACTGCCCTGCGATCTCACGCTTCATGCGCTTGGCCAGCGCCGGCGAGGCGCCCGCCGTGGAGATCGCGATCGCCAGCGGCCCGCTGCGCACGATCGCCGGCAGGATGAAGTTGCACAGCGGCGGCACGTCGACGACGTTCACCAGCATCGCGCGCCGCTCTGCGTCCTCGAACACCGCGATGTTCACGTCGGTGTCGTCGGTCGCCGCGATCACCATGAACGCGCCCTCGAGGTCGGCCGCGCCGGCGTATCTGCGCTTGAGCCACTCGATCGATCCCTCACGCGCGTGCTCGCGGAGCGCGTCCTCGGCCGACGGCGCGATCAGCGTCACCTGTCCGTCGCAGGCGAGCAGGCCGTCGACCTTCTCCAGGCCGATCTCGCCGCCGCCGACGACCACGCAACGCCGCCCGCTGAGCTTCAGGCAGGCGATGTAGAAGGGGGTGTCGAGCATCCCCTGCACGCAGCTCTGGTCGCAGATTCCCCTGCGCAGCTGGCAGACGCACTCCTTACCGGCATAGGCCTGGGCAGGCATGATTCACAGGGTAGTGCAGCAGTCGTCCGGGAACAGCTATCTGGGCAGTCCTCTGCCCAGCGCCCGCGCCCCGACGCGCGTCAGCGCCAGCGCTCCGTTGCGCCAGGCGCGCTCGCGGTCGGCCTCGCGCTCGGAGCGCATCTTCGCGACGGCGCGCGCGGCACGCGTGGTCAGCTCGTCGTACGGCCCCCACCACAGCCCGCGGGCGGCGGCGGGGTCCCACGTGATGAGCTTCTCCTGAGCGCATGCGCGCAGCCCGGCCGCGCCGAGCGTGCGCCCCAGCCCGCCGCCGGCCGCCGCGCCCCACGGGCCGCGCGAGACGGTTGGGCAGGGGAGGTGGTCGTTGCACCACACCATTCCGGCGTGCAGCTCGCGGGCGATCCGCAGCGCCTGATAGCGGTCGCTCGTCCACACCGAAGCGCCGAGCGCGAAGTCGCTGTCGTTGGCCAGCGCGATCGCCTCGCGGACCGAGTCGACGGCCATCACCGCGAGCACCGGCCCGTCGATCGGCTCGCGCATCACGGCCATCCCGTGCGTCACGCCGGTGAGCACGGTGGGCGCGTAGAAGGAGCCCGCCTCGCCGCAGCCGGGCGGGCTGACCGGTCCGCCACAGCGCTGCGTCGCGCCGTGCGCCACCGCCTCGGCGACGAGTGCCTGCACGTGTTCGAGTCGGCGCGCGGAGGACAGCGGGCCGATGTCCGTGCTTGGGTCGGACGGGTCGCCCACGCGCAGCGCGGCGGCCGCGGCGACGAGCCCGTCGACGAAGCGCTCGTGAATCTCCCGCGAAACGTACACGCGCTCGATCGCGCCGCGCGCCTGGCCCGCCCCGGCGCAACCCGCCCACAAGGCGCCGGCCACGGCGTGCGGCAGGCGGGCGTCGGCGAGCACGAGCATCGCGTCCTTGCCGCCCAGCTCGACCGTCACCTCCTTCTCGCGCGAGACGCCCTCGCCGGCGACCACGCGGCCGACGGCAGGCGAGCCGGTGAAGAGGATCTTGTCGACCGGCGACTGCGCGAGCGCGACGCCGACGTCGGCAGCGCCGTGCGCGATGCGCACGAGTCCCTCGGGCAACCCCGCGCGCCCGAGCACGCGCGCGATCCGCTCGCCCGCCAACGCCGCGCGCGCGGCGGGCTTGAAGGCCACGCCGTTGCCCGCCAGCAGCGCGCCGGCGATCTGCCCGAGCGGTTGCGCGAAGGGGGCGCTGCCGGCACCGATCACGCCGACTACGCCGTACGGCTCGAAGGCGACGCGCGCGCGCTTGGTGAACGACATCGAGCGGTTGACGCCCACGCGCCGGCCGCCCAGCAGATCGGCGCCGTCGTCGGCGATCCAGATCAGCGCGTCGATCGCCGGCAGCAGCTCGAGCGCGGCGATCTCCGCGGCCGGCCGTCCCTGCTCGCGGGCCAGCGCAGCCGCCAGCTCGTCGAAGTCGTCGATCACCGCCTGCGCCATGCGGCGCATGTAGCGGGCGCGGTCGCGCACGCGCAGCAGCGCCCACAGCGGCTGCACCTTGGCGACATCCCCGACCAGCTCCGCGATCCGCCCGGGCGGCGTGGCGCTGACGCTGCCGAGCGGCTGGCCCGTCGCCGGGTCGCGCGCCTGCAGGATCGCGTCGCTGCCTGCGTCGCTGCCCGCCTCGCTGAGGGTGGCACTCATGTCCACGCGATTATGGCTGCTCGATCCCGCGTGCCCGGCGGATCTCGCGCAATCGGCGTGCCAGCTCGGCCTCGGCCTCGTCCGGGTCGTAGAAGCGGGCTCCGACGACGCCCTCCGGCAGCACCTGCTGCGGGGAGACGTGCCCGGGATGGTCGTGCGGGTAGTCATAGCCGCCGGTGTCCTGTCCGGGCCTCGGCCCCGAGCGCAGCCAGCCGGGGACCGGCTGCGCGCCGTGCTCGCGCACGTGACGCTGTGCGGCGCCCAATGCCCGCCCGGCGGCGTTCGACTTCGGCGCGAGGGCCAGGTAGATGGCCGTCTGGGCGAGCGCATAGCGCGCCTCCGGCAGGCCCACGTGCTCGACGGCCGCGGCCGCGGCCGTCGCCACCGACAGGGCCGCCGGGTCGGCGTTGCCGATGTCCTCGGAGGCGAGGATCACCATCCGCCGCACGATGAAGCGCGGGTCCTCGCCGCCCTCGAGCATCACCGCCAGGTAGTAGAGCGACGCGTCGGGGTCCGAGGCGCGCGTGGCCTTGATCCAGGCAGAGATGTAGTCGTAGTGGCGGTCGCCCCGTTTGTCGTACAGCAGCGCGCGGCGCTGCAACGCGTCCTCCACGCGCGCCAGCGTCACGCGGCCCGCATCCTCGCCCCCCGCCGCGGCCGTCTCGGCCGCTGTCGCGCTCGCCAGCTCGAGCGCGTTGAGCGCGGTGCGCGCGTCGCCTTCGCTGCGGGCGGCGAGGAACTCGATCGTCTGCTCATCGACCTCGGAGCCGGCCGCGCGCCGGAGCAGCACGCCGATCTCCTCGGCAGTGAGCGCTCGCAGGGCGTACACGCGCACGCGGGACAGCAGTGCTCCGTTGACCTCGAACGAGGGGTTCTCGGTCGTCGCGCCGATCAGCGTCACCAGCCCGTCCTCGACGGCCGGCAGAAGCGCGTCCTGCTGGGCCTTGTTGAAGCGGTGGATCTCGTCGAGGAACAGCACCGTCTGGGTGCCGGCCGAGCCGCGATCGGCGGCCAGCGAGCGTCGATGGGCGGCGCGCTCGATCACCGCGCGGACCTCCGCGCGCCCGGCCTGCACCGCGCTCAGCTCCTCGAAGGAGGCGCCCGAGCGATCGGCGATCATCCGCGCCAGTGTCGTCTTGCCCGACCCCGGCGGCCCGTACAGGAGCATCGAGTGCGCTCGCCCCTGCTCGATCGCGGTGCGCAGCGCCGAGCCCTCGGCCAGCAGGTGCGACTGCCCGACGAACTCCTCCAGGCGACGCGGGCGCATGCGCACCGCCAGGGGGCGCTGATCCTCGCGCGCAGCGCCCGCCGCGCCCGGCTCCGCCGCGTCCGGCTCCTCGTCGGGGCGCTGGACGTCTGGGCCGGCGTCGAACAGGCTGTCCATCGTGCTCAGTATCGCGCGCCGCGTGGAGTTGGCGGCACGCGGGTAAGTGATAGTCAGAAACGCGCCTCCCGGCGGCTGGAAGGTTGCCGAGCAGAAGGGTCGAACTTGTAGGTCTCGCGGCTCGTCGCGCCCAAATGCCCGTGTCACATCCGAGTGCTTTACATTTCATTGACCCCAATCCCTCGCGAGAAAGAGCGTTGAGATGAGCGTCGGCGCTGCCGAGATCGTTACAGGTGCGGGGGGTGGAGACTTTGGACTTCTCGATATTGGCGGCGAGATTGCCGCCCGCTCTCCGCTGCAGCTGTTCTGGCGGCGCCTGCGCAAGGACCGCGTCGCGATGGTCTCGCTGGGCTTCGTCGTGTTCCTCGTACTTGTGGCGATCGCGGCGCCGCTGATCGTGAAAATCCTGGGACTGCCCGGGCCGTACGTCGAGAACATCAACCTGACGGATGAATTCGGCAGCCCGCTCGGGCCGACTGCCGCCCACCCGTTCGGCGTCGACCAGCTCGGCCACGACGTGATGTCGCGCGTCATCTACGGCACGCGCGTATCGCTGGAGGTCGGCATCGTCGGCACGGCGATCGCGACTGTGATTGGCGTGTCGCTCGGCACGGTCGCGGGCTACTACCGCGGCTGGGTGGACACGCTGCTGTCGCGGATGGTCGACGTGGTGCTGTCGATCCCAGTGCTGCTGCTGGGCTTGGGCATCGGCGCCGCGTGCGCGGTGCGCGGCTGCCTCGGTGGCGCGGTCTCGCCGGGGACGAGCGTGATCATCTTCCTGATCATGCTGGTCAACTGGACCTACATCTTCCGCATTGTGCGCGGGCTCGTGCTGTCGCTGCGCGAGCGCGAGTTCGTCGAAGCGACGCGCGCACTCGGCGCCTCCGATGCGCGCATCATGTTCCGCGAGATCATGCCGAACCTCGTCGCCCCGGTGATCGTGTACGCGACGCTGCTGATCCCGCTGAACATCCTGCTCGAGGCCTCGCTGTCGTTCCTCGGCGTCGGAGTGCGCCCGCCGACGGCCAGCTGGGGACAGATGATTGCCGCCGCCACGCCGATCTTCAATACGGCCTGGTGGTACATGACCTTTCCCGGCATCGCGCTGCTGTTGACCGTGCTCGCCTTCAACTTGCTTGGCGACGGCCTGCGCGATGCGCTCAATCCGCGAACGGCCCGGTGATCGCCGGTGCCTTCTTCATCGACAACAAAGGAGGCGTCCGGATGCGGTCGCTAAGAATGATTGTGACGGCTGGTGTGGCGGGAGTGCTGCTGCTCGCGCTGGCTGCATGCGGTTCGAGCAGCAAATCGAGTACGAACGCGAGCTCGGGTGCCTCGATACCTGCCGGAGTCCAGACCCCGAACACCGAGTCGCTCACGGGCGGCAAGAAGGGCGGGACCCTGAACGTCGTCCAGACCGAGGACTTCGAACACCTCGACCCCGGCCAGTCGTACTTCGCGCTGGACTACGACCTGATGGAGGCAATGCAGCGCCAGCTGTACAGCTACAAGCCGAACACGTTCTCGGAAACGACCCCGGACCTGGCCGAAGGTCCCGCGAAGCTCTCGGATGGCAACAAGCTGATCACGATCAAAATTCGCAAAGGCGTGCACTTCGGCCCGCCGGTGAACCGTGAAGTAACGGCGGCCGACGAGGTCTATGCGATCGATCGTACGGCCAACCCGAACGTCGCCAACCCCTACTACCTCGGCTACCTCAGCTCGGTCGAAGGCATGAAGACGGCCAAAGGCGGGCCGGTCGCCGGCGTCAAAGCGACCGACAAGTACACGCTGCAGCTGAAACTCACCGAACCGCAGGCGCCGATCGTGGTGGCCTCGATGGTCCTCTACTACACCGCACCGGTCCCGGAGGAGTACGCGAAAACGTACGACGAACAGAAACCGAGCGAATACGGCAACTACCAGGTCGCGACGGGTCCCTACATGCTCAAGGCGAGCTCCTCGGGCAAGATCCTCGGCGTCGGGTACCAGCCCGGCAAATCGGCGACGCTCGTGCGCAACCCCAACTGGGACGCGAGCACCGACTACCGCCCGGCGTACCTGGACCAGGTCAACATCGCGATCGGCGGCGATCCGAACGTGATCGGGCGGCAGGTCCTGGAAGGCAGCCACATGGTCCAAAGCGACACGCCGGCGTCGCCGATACTCAAGCTGGCGTTCCAGCAGCACCGCAGCCAGCTGCAGATCACGCCCGGCTCGGGCGACCGCTACATCGCGGTCAACAACAGCTCCGGGCCGTTCAAGAACGTCAACCTGCGCAAGGCGTTCTGGGCGGCCACGAACCGCGAAGCGCTCAACAAGCTGCGCGGCGGCAAGCTCATCAGCGACATCATGACCCACTACCTGTGGCCCGGCATCGAGGGCTTCGAAGAAGCCGGTGGCTATCCGGGCCCGAAGGTCGACTACAACGAAAAGGCGCAGGGCGACATGGCGGTCGCGGAAAAGTACATGAAGCTGGCCGGCTACCCGAGCGGCAAGTACACGGGCTCTGAAACGCTACAGATCGTCGGCGACTCCTCGCCGCCGGCCAACAACGTCGCGGAAGCAACCAACCAGACGCTCAAAAACATCGGCTTCAAAACGAAGCTGAACCTCGTCGAGCACACGGTCATGTACTCGAAGTACTGCGGTGTGGTCTCGGAAAAGATCGACGTCTGCCCGAACGTCGGCTGGGTCGCCGACTTCGGTGACCCGCAGGCCGTCCTGGACGTCCCTTTCAACGGCGATCTGATCGTCAAGAACGGAACCAACTCCAACTGGGGCCTCGTCGACCACCCAAAGATCAACGCGGCGATGAAGGTCGCCGAGAAGGTCGTCGGCGTGAAGGCTCGCGGCGAAGCGTGGGCGAAGATCGACAGGGAACTCGTCGAAGAAGCCGTGGTGATCCCCTACGAATGGAGCAAGGAGCCGGAGATCGAGTCCAAAGATGTGGCCGGCGTCGGGAAGCTCTGGAACATCGGGGATTGGTCCTACTCGTTCACGTCCCTGAAGTAGCAGCAGCCGAGCAGCGGCCGGGGGCGGGCGAGTTCTCGCCCGCCCCCTCGTCCCTAAGGCGTCACCTACCCAGAGCACGCTCCTCGCGCAGCAGCACCCGATCCCAGCCCAGGCGATGCCGACCAACAGACAATGAGCCGCTACATCATCCGCAGGCTGCTGTGGGGCGTGCTGCTGCTGATCATCGTCCTGGCGCTGTTGTTCGTGATGTTCCGGGTGCTGCCCACGGCCGACCCCGCCAAGCTCCGCGCGGGGCGCTTGCAGAGCCCGAAGATCATCTCTGAGATCCGCCACAACCTGGGGTTGGACAAATCGCTGCCAGCGCAGTTCTTCCTCTACATAAAGAACCTCTTCCTGCACTTCGACCTGGGCTACAGCTACTACAGCAACGCGCCGGTCAAGGAACTGCTCTTCAATCGTCTGCCGGCGACGCTGTCGCTGGTCCTGGGTGGCGCGTTCGTGTGGGTGGTCGCCGGCTTGGGCGTGGGGATCGTGTCTGCCAGACGCGCCGGTTCGCGCCTGGATCGCGCGGCCATGGGCACCGCGCTGGTGCTCGTCTCGGCCCCCGAATACTGGCTCGGCCTGATCACGCTGTACGTGTTCGCGTCCGACATCGGGCAGGTTCGCATCTTCCCGGGCGCGGGCAGCTACGCCGGGCTGACGAGCGATCCGCTCAAATGGTTCGAGTCGCTGATCCTGCCGTGGCTGGTGGTGGCGGCCGGCACAGCTGCGATCTATGCGCGGCTGATCCGCGGCAGCCTGATCGAGACGATGGGCGAGGACTACATACGCACGGCGCGCGCCAAGGGACTGTCGGAGCGCCGCGTCGTCCTCCGCCACGGCCTGCGCTCGGCGATCAATCCGATCGTCACGATCCTCGGACTCGACATCGGCGTGCTGCTGGGCAGCTCGGTACTCGTGGAAACGGTCTTCAACATCCCGGGGATCGGCCGCCTCAACTACGTCGCCATCACCCACGCCGACTTCCCGATCGTGCAGGGCACGGTCTTGGTGGCCGCCCTGTTCATCATCCTCGCCAACATCATCGTGGACATCGTCTACGCGTTCCTGGATCCAAGGGTCAGATATTCATGAGCGCATCGGAGCCGCTCCTGCGGGTCGAGGACCTGCACGTCGAGTTCTCGACCGAAGACGGGATCGTGCGGGCGGTGGACGGGATCAACTATCAGGTGCAGCGCGGCCGGACGCTGGGAATCGTCGGCGAGTCGGGCTCCGGCAAGAGCGTTGCGGCGTTGACGACGCTCGGCCTGACCCGTAACCAGGGCGCCGCGATCTCCGGCCGGATCCTGTTCGAAGGTCGTGACCTCGTGGCACTCTCCGAAGGCGAGCTGCGTGCGATCAGGGGCAACGACATCGCGATGGTCTTCCAGGACCCGCTGTCCTCGCTGCATCCGTTCTTCAAAGTGGGAGTGCAGCTCGCCGAGGCTGTGCGCGCTCACCAGGACGTCTCCAAGGACGCGGCGCGCGCGCGCTCGATCGAGCTGCTCGGTCTCGTCGGGATTCCCGACCCGGGCAGGCGCGTGGACGAGTTCCCGCACGAGTTCTCCGGCGGCATGCGCCAGCGGGCGATGATCGCGATGGCGCTGGTCAACGAGCCGAAGCTGCTGATCGCCGACGAGCCCACGACCGCGCTCGACGTGACCGTGCAGGCGCAGATCCTCGCGCTGTTGGAGCGCCTGCAGCGGGAGCTCGGGATGGCGATCGTGATCATCACGCACGACCTCGGAGTGGTCGCGGAGATGGCCGACGACATCGCTGTCATGTACGCCGGCAGGATCGTTGAGACATCCTCCGCCGAGCGGCTGTTTGCCGGTCCCGAGCATCCCTACACATGGGGCCTGTTGAAGTCGATCCCCACGCTCACCGGTAGCCGCGAGGAGGCCCTCGTGCCGATCTCCGGCACGCCGCCGAGCCTGATCAACCGCCCCTCCGGCTGTCACTTCCACCCGCGCTGCCCCTACGCGCAGCCCGACCATGCCCGCATCGATCCCCAGCTGCAGCCCGTTCCCGACGACCCCTCCCACCACGTCGCGTGCCTGCTGGAGTCAGAGCTGCGCCGGCGACTTTGGGCCGAGCTGCGCACGGGGTGCACGCCCGAGCAGGCGCGCGCTGCAGTCGGCCTGCCCGCGCCGCCGAACGCTTCGGCGGAGGAGGGCTCCGCCGTGCCGGGGACGAGCGCATGAGCACGATCGAGCCAGCGGCGCAGCCTGTCCCAAGCGGGGCGTCGGACGAGCCGCTCGTGGAGGTGCGCGACCTCGTCAAGCACTTCCCGATCACGCGCGGAATCGTCCTGCAGCGCAAGATCGGGGCCGTGCAGGCCGTAGACGGGGTCAGCTTCGACGTGCGCCGCGGCGAGACGCTGGGAATCGTCGGCGAGACGGGCTGCGGCAAGAGCACGACCGCCAAGCTGATGATGCGGCTGCTCGAAGCGACCGCGGGCGAGGTGCGCTTCGACGGTCAGGACATCACGCACCTCAAGGGCGCGCCGCTCAAGGCGGTCAGACGGGAGATGCAGATGATCTTCCAGGACCCCTACTCCTCGCTGAACCCGCGCAAGACGATCGGCTCGATCGTCGGCCAGCCGTTCGCGATCCATGGCCTGCAGCAGGGCAAGGGCGAGCGCAAGCGCGCCGTGCAGGAGCTGATGGAGACGGTCGGGCTGAACCCCGAGCACTACAACCGCTACCCGCACGAGTTCTCCGGCGGCCAGCGCCAGCGGATCGGCGTGGCGCGCGCCATCGCGCTGAAACCGAAGCTGCTGATCGCCGACGAGCCCGTTTCGGCGCTCGACGTGTCGATCCAGGCGCAGGTCCTGAACCTGCTGCGCGACATGCAACGCCAGCTTGGCTTGACGCTGATCTTCATCGCGCACGACTTGTCTGTCGTGCGGCACATGTGCGATCGCGTGGCGGTCATGTATCTCGGGCGGATCGTCGAGATCGGGCCCGCCGACGAGCTGTACGCGTTCCCCCGCCACCCGTACACGGGCGCGCTGCTTTCGGCTGTCCCAGTGGCGGACCCCTCGGCACACGGCCGCGAGCGCGAGCTGCTGAGCGGCGACGTGCCGAGCCCCGCCAACCCGCCGAGCGCCTGCCGCTTCCACACGCGCTGCCCCAAGGCGCAGGAGCGCTGCTCGATCGAGGACCCGCCGCTGCAGGACAAGGGCACACCCTCTGGGGCGCAGGCGGGCACGAGCGCCGCCTGCCACTTCCCGCTGACCCGCGAGGAGGTCGCCGAGATCGGCGTACGATCTGCGCGATGAGCGTGCAGCGATCAGAGGCCGGCGGGCCGGCCGCGGAGACCGTGCGGCCAGGCGCCGAGGCCGACGGACCCGGCGCGGAGGCCGAGGAGGTGCTAGCGCGGCTGATCCAGTTCAACACGGTCAACCCGCCGGGCAACGAGCGAGAGGCGCAGGAGTTCCTGGCGGACCATCTGCAGCGTGCTGGCTTCGAGTGCGAGCTGCTCGGCGCGGAGCCGGGCCGGCCGAACCTACTCGCGCGGCTGCGCGCCGCCGGCGCGCCGCCCGCGAGTGAGCCGATGCCCGACCGGGAGGCGCCGGGCGGCGGCCCGACGCTGTGCTTGCTGGGGCACGTCGACACGGTGCTGGCGAACGCCGAGGAGTGGACGCACGACCCGTGGTCTGGCGAGCTCGCGGACGGCTTCCTGTGGGGCAGGGGCGCGCTGGACATGAAGTCGCAGGTCGCGGCGGAGGTCGCCGCGTCGGCGTCGCTGGCGCGCTCGGGCTGGCGGCCCGCGCGCGGCGAGCTGCTGCTGGCGGCGGTCGTCGACGAGGAGACCGGCGGCTCGCGCGGCGCGGGATGGATCACCAAGGCGCATCCCGAGAGGGTGCGCTGCGACCTGCTGGTCAACGAGGGGGGCGGCGGGTCGTTCGAATACAACGGCCGGCGCCACTACGGCGTGTGCTGCGCGGAGAAGGGCGTGTTCCGCTTCACGTTGAGCACCGACGGCGTGGCCGGCCACGCGTCGATGCCTGGCATGGGCGAGAACGCGCTGCTGAAGATGGGTCCGGTGCTCGAGCGACTGGCGGCGCGCCAACCCTCCTATGAGCTGACCGACGAGCCGCGCGCGCTGCTGCGCGGGATCGGCGAGGACCCGGACGACGCGAGCGCATCGTTCGCGCACCTGCGAGCGGCCGACGCGCGCCTGGCGACGATGTTCGAGCCGATGCTCGGCGTGACGTTCACGCCGACGCGCATCAGCGCCTCGGAGAAGATCAACGTGATACCCAGCCGCGCCGAGCTGAAGATCGACTGCCGCGTGCCGCCGGGGCTCGGCGAAGCCGAGGTGCTTCGAGGAATCGCCGAGGTGCTCGGCGAGGACGGCTTTCGGATCGACTTCTCAGAGCGCGTGGTCGGCAACCGCTCGCCGATGTCCTCCGAGCTGATGGACACGATCATTAATTGGATCGGCCAGCGCGACCCCGGCGCCCAGGTCGTGCCGATGATCCTGCCGGGCTTCACCGACTCGCGCCACTTCCGCGAGGCGTTTCCGGAATGCGTCGCGTACGGGTTCTTCCCCCAGCGCCATCAATCGATGATGCAGACGGCGCCGCTCGTGCACGGCGCGGACGAGCGGATCGACGTGCGCGACCTGCGCTTCGCCACCGAGTTCTTCGGCGATCTGGCGCGCAGCGCGCTGGGCTGAGCGCGCCTCGCTGGGCAGCCGAACAGCGCGATCCATCCCATTAATAATTACTGGCAATCGGGTCGGGTATTCGCCATACTTCAGTGATGCCAGGGATGGTGGAGATGCTGCAAGGAGTCAGCGCGGGAGTGACAGCGGCGGTTCGCCACGCGATCCAGGCGCCGCCCAAGCAGCTCGCCCACGCGATCGTCACCTACGAACACGCGCAGGCCGTCACACCGGCCCACGTCGCGCCCGTCGCGGCCGCGACGTCGCCGCACGCCTCGGTCGTGCAGGAAATCCAGAACTTCGCGTACAACTGGTCGCCGGTCGTGATGATCCTGTTCTTCGCGGCGCTGATCTTCCTCATGTGGCGCACGCTGAAGGTCATGCCGCGCGTCAAGCCGCAGCAGATCAAGCCGGCCTCCAACCAGTCGGTCTCGTTCGCCGACATAGCCGGAGTCGACGAGGCGAAGGCCGAGCTGGCGGAGATCGTCGAGTTCCTGCGCGATCCCAAGCCCTTCCAGCAGCTCGGTGCGAAGGTGCCCCAGGGCGTGCTGCTGCACGGGCCGCCGGGGACCGGCAAGACGCTGCTGGCGAAGGCCGTCGCGCACGAATCGGGCGCGCAGTTCTTCGCCCAGTCGGCGGCCTCCTTCGTGGAGATGTTCGCGGGGCTCGGCGCCGCGCGCATCCGCCGGCTGTTCGCGGTCGCGCGCAAGCACGAACCGGCGATCATCTTCATCGACGAGCTCGACGCCGTCGGGGGGCGCCGCGGCATGGACATATCCGGCGAGAAGGACCAGACGCTCAACCAGCTGCTCGTCGAGATGGACGGCTTCGCCTCGAGCGGGCGCGTGGTCGTGATCGCCGCGTCGAACCTGCTCGAGAAGCTCGACCCGGCGCTGCTGCGCCCGGGGCGCTTCGACCGCCAGGTGTTCGTCGTGCCGCCCGACGTGCGCGGGCGCGAAGGCGTGCTGGCCGTGCACACGCGAGACAAGCCGTTGCAGGACGTCGACCTGGGCGTCGTCGCGCAGCAGACCAGCGGGCTGACGGGCGCCGACCTCGCGAACATCTGCAACGAGGCGGCGATCTTCGCGACGCGGCGCAAGAGCGCGACGATCTCGATCGGCGACTTCGACTCGGCGATCGAGCGCGTGATCGCCGGCGTGCAGTCGCGGCGCGTTCTCAACGACCACGAGAAGCGCATCGTCGCCTTCCACGAGGCCGGGCACGCGCTATGTGGCGAGCTGCTGCCGTCGGTCGATCGCGTGCATCGCATCTCGATCGTGCCGCGCGGGCAGGCGCTCGGCTACACGCTCAACCTGCCCGCCGAGGACCGCTACCTGAAGACGCGCGAGGAGCTGCTCGACTACATGACCGTGCTGCTCGGCGGGCGCGTAGCCGAGCAGATCGTGTTCGGCGCGATCACCACCGGCGCCTCGGACGACCTCAAGCGCGTAGCCGAGATCTCCCACCAGATGGTGCACGACTTCGCGATGGGCACCGCCGGCATGGGGCGCGCGCCGGACGGCGACGTGCGCCTGTCGGAGACGACGCTGCGCATCCGCGACGAGGAGCGCCAGGACCTCACCGAGGAGGCGCGCCGCGCCGCGCAGCGGCTGATCGTCGCCCACCGCCGCCAGCTCGACGCGCTGGCGCACGAGCTGCTCGCGCACGAGGTGCTGGAGCGCGAGGCGATCGAGCGGATCATGGCCGGCATCCCGCGTCTGGAGCGCGCGCCCGGCATCGGCCTGCGCGTGGTTGCCGCCGCCACCGCGGCGGACGCGCTCGCGCACGAATAAACTGCGCGGCGTGTTCACGCGCATCGACCACATCGGCGTGGCCGTCGAGCAGATCGAGCCAACGCTTGAGCTGTATCGCGACCGCTTCGAGCTGCAGCTCGCCCACCGCGAGGTGGTGCAGCAGCAGGGCGTCGAGGCCGTGCTGCTGGACGTCGGCGAGAACCACGTCGAGCTGCTCGCGCCGCTGGGCCCCGACACGCCCGTCGGGCGGTTCCTCGCCAAGAACGGCCCGGGCCTGCACCACGTCGCCTACCAGGTCACCGACATCGACGCGACGCTCGATCAGCTCAAGCAGGCCGGGCTCGAGCTGATCGACGAGCAGCCGCGCGCCGGCATCCGCGGCTCGCGCGTGGCGTTCCTGCATCCGCGCGCGACAGCAGGCGTGCTGACCGAGATCGTCGAGCCGGCCGCATCGGAGGACCACTGATGCCCGCCGGCAAGCAGCAGATCAGCATCGGCTTCCAAGGCGGCCAGGTGCTCGCCGTGCGCGTCTCCGACGAGCAGCTCAAGGCGCTCAACAAGGCGCTCGGCGAGGTCGGCTGGCACGAGCTCTCGAGCGACGAGGGGCCGGTACGGTTGGATCTCGCCCAAGTGGTGTACGTACGATCCGAGAGCGAGGATCTACGCGTAGGCTTCGGCGCCTAGGCCGTCGTGTCTGCTGACGAGCGTCTGCTGCGACTTGCTCGCACGCTCTGTCACACTCCGGCGGTCGAGCGCGCGGTGGGGCGCTTTTCGCTGCTTGGCGAACACGCGGGGGTGTGGCTGGCGATCGGGATGGCGGGGCAGGCGCTTGACCGGCCGCGGCGCGCGCGGTGGCGGCGGGCGAGCGGGACGGTGGCGGGCGTTTACGCGCTGAACACCGCGGTGAAGCTCGTGG
>DATHGU010000215.1:0-9779 GCA_035317495.1 Solirubrobacteraceae bacterium | reverse complement strand
CAACAACGCTCCGCTGACCAACGCGGCAAGAAGCAATCGCAGCGCCCCCCCGTGCATGACGCGATTCCAACGATGCCCGCGCTTCCCAGCACGAGCTATCCCCAAACGAACAGATCCCATCCGCTCCCCTCCATTTCTAACTTCACGTCATTTCCCCAGCACCTGCGCAAACGAGACACAACTACCCGAATGTTTCAAAACAAAACACCGCGTATCGTTCACAGGCGGAGTGAGGTATTTCCCGCCTCGCGAGAGATACGAACGCCGTCCGCGCGCAGGCGCGCCAGGAGGAGAGAGCACATGAGCTTCCAAGGCACCGCCCCCCTACCGATCGTCCTCGTTCACGGCCTGTGGCTGACGCCGCGCAGCTGGGAGGGCTGGAAAGCGCGCTTCGAGAGCCGCGGACATGACGTGCTGGCCCCGGCCTGGCCGCGAATGGAGGGGGAGGTCGAGGACATTCGCCGCGACCCCACCCCGCTGAACGGCCTCGGCGTGCGCGAGATCACCGATCATTACGCCGGGATCGTTCGCGGTCTCGACCGCCCGCCGCTGATCATGGGCCACTCCTTTGGCGGGCTCGTGACGGAGCTGCTGCTGGATCGCGGGCTCGGCGCGGCCGGCGTGGCGCTCTCGCCGGCACCGATCAAGGGCGTGCTGCGCCTGCCGGTTGCCCAGCTGCGCTCCGCGTTTCCGGCGCTCGGCAACCCCGCGAACAAAGGAAGGACGGTCGAGCTGACGCCCAAGCAGTTCCACTACGCCTTCACGAACACGATGAGCGACGCCGATGCGAAGGCGGCCTACGACCGCTACGAGGTCCCTGGCCCCGCTCGGCCGCTGTTCCAAGCGGCGTTCGCGAACTTCAACCCGAACGCGCCCACCAAGGTCGATCTGCACAAGAGCGATCGGCCTCCCCTGCTCGTGATCGGCAACGATCAGGACCACACCGTCCCCGCGTCTGTCAGCAAGGAAGCCGCCAAGCGGCTCGGCCGCTCAGGCGCGACCGTCGACTACAAGGAGTTCGCGGGAAGGCCGCACTTCACCGCCGGCGCCCCGGGCTGGGAGGCGGTCGCCGACTACGCGCTGGATTGGGCGACTGCGCACGCGGGCGACCTACACAGGTAGGGCTCGGGCTGTAGACGCTCGGGCTCTCATCTGCCTTTCATCTTCTGTGGCATCGTTTCCTCTATGCACATCCTGGTGGTCGAGGACGAGGTCAAGATGGCTGCCCTCATCCGCCGCGGCCTCACCGAGCAGGGGCTGACGGCGGACGTCGCGAGCAGCGGTGAGCAGGCGTGCCTGATGGCTGGGGCATCGTCGTATGACGCGATCGTGCTGGACGTCATGTTGCCCGGCATCGACGGCTTCGAGACCTGCCGGCGCCTGCGCCAGGATGGGGTCTGGACACCGGTCCTTGTGCTTACGGCACGCGGGGCGGTGGAGGATCGCGTGGCCGGGCTCGACGGCGGCGCCGACGACTACCTGACCAAGCCCTTCTCCTTCGCCGAGCTGTTCGCGCGGCTGCGGGCCCTGGTCCGCCGCGGCGAGCGCGAGCGCCCGGCGATGCTCGAGGTCGGCGACCTGCGCTTGGACCCCGCGACGCGACAGGTGTGGCGCGGCGATGTCGAGATCCGGCTCTCCGCCAAGGAGTTCTCGGTGCTCGAGAGCTTCATGCAGCGCCCCGGCCACGTGCTCTCGCGACTGCAGATACTCGAGCAGGCGTGGGCCTATGACTTCGAGCACCGCTCCAACGTGGTGGAGGTCTACATCCGCTACCTGCGTCACAAGATCGACAGGCCCTTCGGCGTGCGCTCGCTCGAGACGATCCGCGGCGCCGGCTATCGACTGCGCAAGGACGGCGGATGCTGAGCCGCGCCTCGATCCGGCTGCGGGTGACCCTCGCGTTCATCGCGGTGATGGCCGTCGTGCTGGGCGCGATCGGGATCTTCGTCTACCTGCGCTTCGCCGCCGAGCTCGACAACGCGACGAACAACGGCCTGCGCTCGCGTGCCGCCGACGTGGCGACGCTCGTCAAGGAGGTCGATTCGGGTCTCAGCGTCGGGCGCCAGAGCAGGCTGGCAGGGCAGGCCGAGAACTTCGCCGAGATCCTCGATGTCCGCGGCAAGGTCCTCGATGCGACCGGTCAGCTGCGCGGACGCGTGCTGCTGAGCGCGCCCGAGCTGCGGCAGGCCGCGCGCGGCTCGATCCTGCTCGATCGCGGAGCGCTGCCGGGCCTGCACCGCGAATCGCGGCTCCTGGCCACCCCGCTTCGCGCGGGCGAGCGCCGCCTGATAGTCGTCGTCGGGACCTCCACCGTCCCGCTGACGGAGTCGCGCGCCGACCTGCTCCAGCTGCTGCTGCTCGGCGGCCCGATCGCGCTGCTGTTCGCATCGCTCGCCGCCTACGGCGTGGCGGCGGCCGCGCTGCGACCCGTCGAGGCGATGCGCGCCCGCGCCGCCGAGATATCGACGGCCGGGCCGGAGCAGCGCCTCCCGGTCCCGCGGACCGGCGACGAGGTGGCACGCCTCGGCGAGACCTTGAACGCGATGCTGCAACGTCTCGGAGACGCGCTGGCACGCGAGCGGCGCTTCGTGGCCGACGCCAGCCACGAGCTGCGCACGCCGCTGGCGATCCTCAAGACAGAGCTCGAGCTGGCGCTTGCCCGGGGACGCTCGCGCGAGGAACTCCAGGCGGCGCTCGCGTCGGCGGCGGAGGAGACCGATCGGCTCACCCAGCTTGCCGAGGATCTGCTCGTGATCGCCCAGAGCGATCAGGGCAAACTGCCGGTGGCTCTCGATCTGACCGACATCGCCGAGGTGTTGCAGGGCGTCAGCAGCCGCTTCGCTCAGAGGGCCGCCGACCGCGGGCGTCCGCTCGACGTGACCGTCGAGTCGGGCCTGCGGGCGCCCATCGACCGGCTGCGCGTCGAGCAGGCGCTCGGCAACCTGGTCGACAACGCGTTGCGATACGGCGATGGCCCGGTCATGCTCAGCGCGAACCGCGCGAACGGATTCATCGAGCTTCACGTCCTCGACCGCGGCCCCGGCTTCGCGGAGGATTTCGCCGGCCGCGCCTTCGAGCGCTTCAGCCGCGCCGACGCCAGTCACCGGAAGGCCGGCGCCGGACTCGGAATGGCGATCGTCGACTCGATCGCCCGCGCACACCATGGCGACACGCGGCTCGTCAACCGCCGCAACGGCGGAGCGGACGTTTGGCTCGTCCTGCCGTCGACTCTCATCTGAGTCTCATCCACAGGGCGTAGACCTTGCCCTGACACCGATCGTCCCTTCGAAGGAGAGCGCCGTGACCGTGAACTGGATGAAGCCTCGTTGCTGGCCCGCAATTGCCATCTGCCTGCTCGTCGCGGGCTGCGGAGGCGGCGGCAAAGGCTCGACCGCCGGCCCTGTGGGCGGCGCCGGCCAAGGCTCGTCGGCAACGGCAGCGGCGGGAGCCGGCGTTCCGAGCGAGGCGCAGTCGGCTGCGACCGGCGACATCCCCGACAACCAAGCCTTTCTGACGTTCGCCGACGGGCCCGCCGGCTACTCGATCCGCTACCCCGAGGGCTGGACCCGCAGGGGAGCGGCGGGCGATGTCACCTTCCAGGACAGAGCCAACGTGATCCACGTCACGGTCGCGAGCGGGCCGCCCCCGACGCCCGCCGACGCCTCGTCGGCCATCGCAGCCCTGCGGCGCACCGATCCGACCATCAAGGGCGGCGGGCCGCAGCGGGTGACGATCAACGGCAGTCCCGTGATCAAGGTCACCTACACGCGGCTCAGCGCGGCGGACCCCGTCACGGCCAAGCGCCTGCCGCTGACGATCGACCGCTACGAGTACGCCCATGGCGGCAAGACGGCGATCGTCGACCTCGGCACCCCGCAGGGCGTGGACAACGTCGACGCCTACAAGATGATCAGCCGGAGCTTCAGATGGCACTAACGAGCCTTTATCGCGAGCCCGAGGCCGGCCCCGACACGATCGAGTGGCCGGCGCTGCAGCTCAACGACGTGTTCCGGATCTACCGCTCCGGGCCGGTCGAGACGGTTGCCCTGCGCGGTGTCAGCCTGGAGGTCGAGCGCGGCGAGTTCGTCGCGATCCTCGGGCCATCCGGCTGCGGGAAGAGCACCCTGCTGGCGCTTGCCGCCGGCCTCGATCGTCCCTCGGCGGGCGAGGTCAGGGCGTTCGGCGACTCGCTGGCGCTGCTCAGCGACGCGCAGCTCGCCGACTACCGAGCGCGCCAGGTGGGAATCGTCTTCCAGAGCGGCAACCTGTGGGAGACGCTCACGGCACGCGAGAACGTCGCAGTCGCGCTGCGCTTGGCCGGCTGCGACCGGCCGCGCGAGCGGGCCGAGCAGGCGCTCGCCGACTTTGGCCTGCGCGAGCGCTGCGAGCACCGTGTCGGGGCGCTCTCCGGTGGCGAGCAGCAGCGCGTCGCGATCGCCGCGGCCGTGGCGCGCCAGGCGCCGCTGGTGATCGCCGACGAGCCGACGGGCGAGCTGGACGCCGCCAACGAGCGCATCGTCCTCGACACGCTCAACCGGCTGCCGGCCGAGCACGGATGCGCCGTTCTCGTCGTGACCCACTCCGAGGCGGTCGCCGCCGACGCGCACCGCACGGTCGAGCTGCGCGACGGGCTGGTGGTCGCGTGAGCACCTCCAGCGCCACAGTGGACACGGAGCTCGCCAGCTGCCGCGGGGTGTCGGTCTACTACGGAAACGATCGCGCGCGGGTCACGGCGCTGGCGGACGTGGGCCTGACGCTGCTCGAAGGCGACGCGCTCGCACTGCTCGGGCCATCGGGCTCCGGCAAGACGACGTTGCTGCACGTGCTCGGCGGGCTCGTCGTGCCAAACGCGGGCAGCGTGCTGTGGAAGGGTCAGCAGCTCTCCTCGCTCGACGCCGCGGCTCGAGGCAGGGCGCGGGCCGCGGGCATCGCGTATGTCTTCCAGGGCTCGAACCTGCCGCCGACGTTCACGGCGTACGAGAACGTGGCGTTCGCGGCGTGGGTGGCGACGCGCTACCAGGCTTCCAACACGCCGTCGCCGTCTCGTGCCGGCGCAGAGGAGTTGCTCGAGCTCGTCGGGCTGTCCGACAAGCTCGACGCCCTGCCCGCGGACCTGTCGGGTGGCGAGGCGCAGCGCGTCGCGATCGCGCGGGCGCTGGCACAGGCGCCGGAGCTGCTGCTGTGCGACGAGCCGACCGGACACCTCGACTCCGACACGGCCGGGCGCGTGCTCGATCTGATCGTCGCGCTGCGCGAGCGCTTCGGCTTCGCGCTGTCGATCGCGACGCACGACCGAGAGGTCGCCGCGCGCTGCTCTCGCTCGGTGCGCCTGGCCGACGGACGTGTCGAGGCGGAGCCCGCGTGAGCCCCGCCCTGCAGTTGGCGCTCGCGGGCATGCGACGCCGATCCGCGCATACCGCGACGCAGGTGATCGTGCTCGCCGCAGCGGTCGCGCTGCTCGGGGCGATGATCCTGTTCATCGGTCACTCGCTGCGCACGATGACCGCCTCCGCGACCCGCAGCGTGCCGCTCGACCTACAGGGCCCCGTCGCCTCCTACGACCAGGCGCGGAGCATCTCCTCGGCCGTCGCGCGCCAACCGGACATCGCGCAGGCGACAGCGACGGCGACAGCGCCGTTCGCAGGGATCACCCATCAGGGGTCCGCGGGCGTCACGAGCGCCGGCCAGGGATACGTGCTCGCGGTCGATCCCGGCTACCTGCGCAGCTTCCAGACCTTCCGCTTCCTGCGCGGCTCGCAGCGCGCCGGCCAGGTGGTGCTGGACCAGCAGCTTGCCGCGACGCTGCAGGCGCAAATCGGGGACACGATCGCGCTGCGCGCTGCCGCCAACGCCCCGCCGCAGCGGTTCAAGGTGAGCGGCGTGGCGCTCGTGACGGCGCCGGACGTGCTCTTCCAGCCGTTGAACCCGCTGCTCGGCCCGGCTCCCGCCCAGCCGCCCTCGAACGTCGCCATCCTGCCGCTTACGACCTTCGCGCAGACCCTGGCGCGCCAACTGTCGGCGCTGCCCGGGGCCGGCCTGGGCGCCTCTGCGGTTCCCGGCTCCCAGACCGGCATTCAGTGGCAGGTTCAGGCCCAGGTGGATCCGACGGCGCTCAGCGGCACTCCTGGCCACGCCTTTACCCGGGCGGGTCAGATCCGCAACGCGGTGGAACGCAAGTTGCCCGGCAAGCTGCAGTTCGTCGACAACCTGTCCGCCGACCTCAACACGGCGGCCGAAGACGCGCTGTACGTCGATGCCCTGTTCGTGATGCTCGCGATCCCCGGGGCGATCCTGGCGATGGGCCTCGTGTATCTGTCGGCGCTCGGGACCGTCGATCGCGACCGGCGGGAGCTGGCGTTGCTGCGGGCACGCGGGGCCAGCCGGCGCCAACTGCTCGGCCTGGCCGGAGCGGAAGCGGCGATCGTGGGTATGGTGGCCGGGCTGCTCGGCGCCGGCCTGGCCTTTGCGGCGGTCGGCCTGCTGATCAAGGGCTCGATCGGGTTGACGCTCGGAAGAGCCCTCGGCGCGATCGGCGCGTGCGTTCTGCTGGCCGTCGCCGGAGCGACCGCCGCCCGATTCGCCACCGCCCTGCGAGCGCTCTCGAGCACCGTCACCGAGGGACGCCGCAGCGTCCTGCGTTCCGGAAGGCCGCTGTGGCAACGCCTGTACCTCGATCTGATCGCACTCGTCTTGAGCGGGCTGATCTACTGGCTGACGGCCAGCACCGGCTTCTCCGCGGTCGTCAACCCGGACTCCAATCCGACGCTCTCGCTGTCGATCTACATGTTCTTCGCCCCCGCGCTGCTGTGGATCGGTGCGACGCTGCTGATGCTCCGCCTGCGCGGCCGCGCCGTCGCCGCAGTCGCGCGACGTCTGGGCGAGCGCGGGCGCCCGAGCGGGCGGCGCGGCTTCCTGCTGGCCAGCGCGAGCCGGCGTGGCGAGTCGATCAACCGCGGCCTCGTCCTGGTCGGGCTGTTGCTGGCCTTTGGTGTCAGCCTCGGCGTGTTCACGGCCACCTATGACCAGCAGTCCGCCGTCGACTCGCAACTGACGCTCGGCGCGGATGTGACCGCCACGGCCCCACCCGGCGTGGCCGCGAAGACGGGGCTCGCCGCCCGGATCGCGAAGGTGCCCGGAGTGACAGCCACCACGGCGCTCGACCACTCCTACGCCTACGTAGGCCCCGACCTGCAGGACACCTTCGGCATCGACGCCTCCACGATCGGCAAGGCCACGACGCTGCGCAACTCCTACTTCGTCGGCAGCAGCGCCGAAACGGCGCTGCGCCGCCTGCAGCGCAGACCCGACGGGATCCTCGTCTCGAAGGAGACGATCACCGACTACTCGCTCGGCCTCGGCGACCTACTCAGGTTGCGCGTGCTCGATCATCGCAGCGGTCGCTTCCGCGCGGTCGACTTCCACGTCGTCGGGATCGTGCAGGAGTTCCCATCCGCTCCGCGCGACTCCTTCATGGTCGCCAACCTCGGCTACCTGCAGAGCGCGGACCACGCGGGTGGGCCGAAGGTCGTGTTCGCCAAGGCCGGCGGCGATCCGACGGGCGTCGCCGCTCGCGTCGCCAACGCAACGCGCGGCGACGGTGTGATCGTCAAAGACGTCCGCCGGCAGTCGGCAGCGACCGTAAGCTCGATCACCGCGGTCGACCTGAGCGGCATCAGCCGCCTCGAGGAGGCATTCACGATCCTTCTGGCCGCCACGGCGATGTGGCTGTTCGTCAGCCTGATCGTGAGCGAGCGCCGCCACGAGTTCGCGACGATGGCGGCGGTCGGGGCGTCGCTCAAGGACATCGCGGGATTCATCCGCAGCGAGGCGATCGCGGTATTGACGGCGGCGATCGCGCTGGCGGCTCTGCTCGGCTGGCTGCTCTCGGAGATGCTCGTCGCGATGCTGCAACACGTCTTCGATCCACCGCCCGATCACCTCGCCGTGCCGTGGTCCTACCTCGGCGAGCTGGGGCTGGCCGGCATTCTCGGGGGCCTGCTGGCCGTCGCGCTGGCGGCGCGGAGATTGCGACGCCTCCCGATCGGCGCGGCCCTGCGAGAGCAGTAGGGAGCCCAACGGGCGGCCCGCCCGCGACACCGAGGCCGCGGGCGGTGATGGCGGCTCTGCGAAGATCGCACGATGAGCTTCACCCGCTACTTCGCATACGGCAGCAACATGGCGGAGAGCGTGATGGCTGCTCACTGCCCGGGCCATCGCTATATCGGTCTCGCGGACTTGCCGGAGCACCGGTTGGCCTTCACGCGCCGCTCGGTGCGCACGCTGACGGGTGTCGCCGACATCGTGCGAGCGGACGGACAGAGCGTGTGGGGCGCGCTGTACGAGCTCGACGAGTCCGACCTACGCGCGATCGATCGCAAGGAGGGCAACGGCTCGAACTACGAGCGCATGCAGGTACGCGTCCGGCCAGCCGGGCGCGGGCCCTACGCGGACGCGCTCACCTACGCGGTGATCGACCCCCTGGACACCGAAGTCCAGCCATCACACCGGAGTACCTCGACGGCCTCGTCGAAGCCGCGCACGCCCGCGTGCTCCCCGTCGAATACCGCCTGGCGCTCGCCGCGCTGGCGGAGGCGTCGAGCGACTGGCTGTAGCTCATCGCGTGCGCGTCATCGCGTGCGCGACTCGAGGATGTAGGCAGCGACCCTCACAGGCTGCGCATCGTGCGCGAGCTGAGCGCCGACCCCACGCCCCGCGCCTGCGGCGCATTCGACGTCGATGTCACCAAGTCGACATGCACCCACCACTTCCGCGTGCTGCGCGAGGCTGGAGTGATCGAGCAGCGCGCGCTCGGAACGGCGCGCCTGAACTCGCTGCGGCGCGAGGATCTCGACGCGCGCTTCCCCGGCCTGCTCGACGCCGTTCTCGCTTCCGTAGCCGTTTAGCAGCGGCCGACACGGCCGCCTTGCAGCGGCCCGTCGCTCGTTCGCCGACCGCTAGGATCGAGCGATGCCCGATCGCCTGTACCTGACCGAATCCGATGATGCCAACGCGCTGATCGCCAGCGACCCGATGGCGCTGCTCGTCGGCCTCGCCCTTGATCAGCAGATCACCGTGCAGCAGGCGTTCCTGGGGCCGCTGCGCCTGCGCGAACGGCTCGGCGCGATCGACGCCGACACCCTCGCGACCGCCGAGCTCGAGCCCGCGTTCCGCGAGAAACCCGCCGTCCACCGCTACCCGGCGAAAATGGCCGAGCGCGTTCACGACCTCGCCGTGCACGTGCGCGAGCACTACGACGGCGACGCCGAGCGTGTGTGGACCGACGCTCCCGACGCGGAGGCACTACGGGCCAACATCGCCGCCCTGCCCGGCTTCGGCGAGATGAAGATCAAGGCGCTGGGCGCGATCCTCGCCAAGCGCTTCGGCGTCGAGGCCGCCGAGGGACTCGTGCCGCCGCACCCCACCCTCGGCGACGTCGACTCCCCGCAGGCACTGCTCGATTACCAGTCGGCCAAGCGCGAGCACAAGGCCGAGTGGGCGAAGATGAAAGCGGGGCCTGCGGTCGCCAAGCTGGGCGCGGCGAGCGGCAAGCGCTGAAGCGCCGCGAAGGCCTCGCTGAGGCACTCGCCAATGCATGCGAGGGGCGCCCGCGCTGGTCGATTCCCAGGTTCACACGCAGTTCTTAGGTTCCTCCCAGGAAGCTGTTACCGCCGCGACGCATATTGAGACCGGCAACCGACTGACACTGAAAGGGATGAACCACCATGACGTTCAAGGACAAGATCTCGGGAAGGCGCAGGCTTAGGGCGTTCATCGTATCC